>NZ_JBFTJR010000082.1:0-17274 GCF_056395525.1 Caulobacter sp. 10L414 | reverse complement strand
CTCCCCCAGAGGGGGAGGATCTTGGAATCCCCATGACCGACCACCTCCGCGCCCACGACGCCGCGCTGGAGCGCCTGCGGGCGCTGCATCCGCTGAAGATCGACCTGTCGCTGGGCCGCATGCGCCGGCTGTGCGCCGCGCTGGGCGACCCGCAGGACCGCCTGCCGCCGGTGATCCATGTGGCCGGCACCAACGGCAAGGGCTCGACGGTCGCCTATCTGCGCCACATGGCCGAGGCGGCCGGGCTGAAGGTCCACGTCTTCACCTCGCCGCACCTGGTGCGCTTCGTCGAGCGCATCCGGCTGGCCGGCGCGCTGATCACCGAAGAACACCTGGCCAGCGTGCTGGAGCGGGTCGAGGCGGCCAATGACGGTCAGGCCATCACCTTCTTCGAGATCACCACGGCCGCGGCCTTCGTGGCCTTCGCCGAGGTCCCGGCCGATCTGTGCATCGTCGAGGTGGGCTTAGGGGGCGTGCTCGACGCCACCAACGTCATCGCGGCGCCCGCCGTCAGCGTCATCGCCCCGATCGACCTGGATCACCGCGAGTTCCTGGGCGACACCATCGAGAAGATCGCCGTCGAGAAGGCCGGGATCATCAAGCCGGGCGCCCCGGCCGTCAGCGCCCGCCAGCAGGACGCCGTCGACGAGGTGCTCGACACCGCCGCGGCCATGGCCGGGGTGGAGCTCACGCTCATGGGCCGCGAGTTCGACGCCTGGGAGGAGCGCGGCCGCCTGCTGGTGCAGATGGAAGACCGCCTGCTCGACCTGCCCGCCCCCGCCCTGCCCGGCGAGCACCAGTTCGCCAATGCGGGCCTGGCCGTCGCCGCCCTGCTGGCGCTGGGCGATCCCAGGATCAACGAAGAGGCCATGGGCCGGGGGATCGCCGGCACGGTCTGGCCGGCCCGCTTCCAGCGCCTGACGGCTGGTCCCTACGCACAGACCGCGCAAGCCGCCGGCGCCGACCTGTGGCTGGACGGCGGCCACAACCCGCACGCCGGGCGCGCGGTGGCCCGGGCCGTGGCCGATCTGGCGGCCCGCGACGGCCGCCCCGTGGCGCTGATCTCGGGCCTTCTGGCCAACAAGGACGCCGCCGGCTTCTTCGAGGCCTTCCGGGGCGTGGCGACCAAGGTCTTCACCGTCACCTTCGAAGGCCACGCCGCCGCCAGCGCGGCCGAAACCGCCGCCGCCGCCGAACTGGCCGGCCTGCGCGCCGCCGCCTGCGACAGCCTCGACGACGCCCTGGCCCGCGCTCTGGCGTTGGACCCCGTCCCGCACGTGCTGATCTGCGGCTCGCTCTACCTGGCGGGCGAAGTGCTGGGGGCGGACGAGGCGACCTGGCCGGCCTGACCTGACCCTCTCTCTTTGAGAGAGGGAGGGGCCCGCGCCAAAGGCGTGGGAGGGTGAGAGGTGACAACCTCTCAGGATTGAGCACCTACCCATCGTCATCCCGGAAAGCCCGCAGGGCTTATCCGGGACCCAGAAGGACTGGGCTCTGCGGTTGGTTAAAGAACCTCAGCGGACGCCGGCGCACTGCGACGGCCCCTGGGCCCCGGGTCTTCGCTGCGCTCCGCCCGGGATGACGGCTTGGGGGCGGGGATTGGCCCGCTAACGGCGAAACCTCTCACCCTCCCACCGCTGCGCGGCGGGCCCCTCCCTCTCTCTCAGAGAGAGGGGTTTCGGATCAGAAATTCCGCACCGAGATGTCCGGCACGGCCAGCACGCCGGCCTCGCCGGTTTCGTCGCCCCAGGCCAGGCGCGTCCCGTCTGCGTTGACCGACAGGCTGCTGATCGGGGCCCCGCGTTCGGCCTTCAGGGTCTCGATGCGGCCCGAGCGCAGGTGGCAGGCCCAGATGCGGCCGTTGTCCTGGCCGGCGATCGCCACCGGCAGGGCGTCGACGCCGGCGACCTGCACCACCAGCGAGTCTCGCGAGAATCCGATCTCGGCGGCTTCCTTACCCATCGGGCCGCTGGCGCCGGCGAACGGCCAGACGACCGCGCCGTTGGCCCCGGCCGTGACCATCAGGTTGCCCTTGTCGAGGAAGGCCATGCTCTTGATCTTGGCCGGATAGCCGCCCATCCGCATGTCCTTGCCGTCGGAGAGGCGCCAGCCGTGCAGCTGGTTCTCCTGCATGGCCGAAACCAGGAACTTGCCGTCGGGGCTGTAGGCGAGGCCGACGTGGCTGCCGGCCCACTTCATCACCGTCGGCTTCTGGTCGGCGATGCGGCTCCACCACAGCGACACGCCGCCGTAGCCGGCCGCGGCCAGGCGCTTGCCCTTGGGATCGAAAGCCACCGCCGAGACGGTCTTCTCGTGCGCGTAGACGCGGCGGAAATCGGGGTCGGCCGAGTCCAGCACGTGCACTTCCTTGCCGGCCGTGAAGGCGATCAGGCCCGAGGCGGCGCTGGCGGCCACGTGCTCGATCCACTTGCCCTTCACCTCGGCCAGCAGGGTGGCCACGACCTCGTCGCCCTCCAGGCGGCTCCAGACGACGCGGCCGTCGTCGCCGCCGGTCACCAGGCCCCGGCCCGACGGGTGGACGCAGGCGGCCAGCGCCGCGCCGCCCAAGGCGCCGGCATGGGCCTCGACGGTGACGAAGCCGCCCTCGGCCTCGAATCGGACCGTGCCGTCGCCCAGGGCGAATCCGGCGCGTCCAGCGCGATCGAACAGGGCGGCGGTGACGTAGGCGTCGAAGGAGAAGATCATGCGCGGGGGCTTAGCGCGGCCAGTTTCACAGCGCTAGTCGCGTCTTGCGCGAAGGCTTGAGCGGGAATCCGCCTCCTGAACGCCGTTAGGCCAAAAAGACTCACAAAAGGGGTTGCCATTGCGCCGCGTCCTCGGGCTTTACTTCCGCGCCCGTCTGCGCCAGACGTGGCTTCTAACAATTTCTGGACCGCCTGGGGGCGGTCCCCGGGAGACAGTCAGGCTATGGCGGCTAAACTTGCTGGCGGCGGCGGCGGTCGCTACTCGCTGAACCAGAATTCCGAAATCAACGTCACGCCCTTCGTCGACATTCTGCTCGTTCTGCTGATCATCTTCATGGTCGCCGTGCCGATGGCCGTGACCTCGATCAAGATCGACCTTCCCCCGGCCGTTCCGCCGCCCCCCGGCGCGCCGAAGCCGAAGGAACCGGTCTTCATCTCGATCCAGAAGTCGGGCGCTCTGTTCATCGCGGACAAGCAAACCAGCCTCGACAACCTGCCGATCGACCTGGACGCCTCGTTCACCGCCAAGGGTCAAGCCGGTCCGAAGGACGATCAGCGCGTCATGATCCGCGCCGACGCCGACGTGCTGTACTCGGACTTCATGGGCGTCCTGAACCAGCTGCAGACCGCTGGCTGGTACAAGGTCGGCCTGATCAACGAAGACATCCACTAAGGATCTCTTCGGCGTTCGCCGAAAGTATCGAAAGGGGCCGGCGGCGAAAGCTTCCGGCCCCTTTTTCATGCCCGTTTGACCGGAGCTCCCGATGCCCGACGCCAAGACCTGGATCGCCTTCTGCCTGGTCTGCCTGGGGATGGCCCTGACGCCTGGCCCCAACATGCTCTACCTGGTCAGCCGATCGATCTGCCAGGGCAAGTGGGCGGGCATCGTCTCTCTGGCCGGCACGGCCGCGGGCTTCGTCGTCTATCTGGTCTGCGCGGCGCTGGGCATCACCGCCCTCTTGATGGCTGCCCCGATCGCCTACGACATCCTGCGCTTCGGCGGGGCGCTCTATCTGGGCTGGCTGGCCTGGCAGGCGATCAAGCCGGGCGGCCGCTCGCCCTTCCAGGTGCGCGAGCTGCCCAAGGACCCGCCGGCCAAGCTGATGGCCATGGGCTTCCTGACCAACCTGCTCAATCCGAAGGCGGCGATGCTCTATCTGTCGCTGCTGCCGCAGTTCATCGATCCCAAGCATGGGAACGTGCTGTCCCAATCGCTGCTGCTGGGCGGCTCCCAGATCGCCATCAGCCTGTCGGTCAACGCCGCGATCTGCTTTGCCGCCGGGACCATCGCCGGCTTCCTGGCTACGCGCCCCAGCTTCGCGCTCATCCAGCGCTGGCTGATGGCCAGCGTCCTGGGCGGTCTCGCCGTCCGCATGGCCACCGAGGCCCGCCGCTAGGCCTCCAGGACTGCTGAGGATCGCTCAGCAGGCCATGGACGAGGCTGCGGCTAATCCCGGCCGCCCGACGGCGCTATGACGCCCTCCTGAGCAAGGAGAGGCCATGAGCCAGGTCATCGTCGTCATCGGGGCCAGCCAGATCGGCCAGGCCATCGCCCGCCGCGTGGGCGTGGGCAAGCGCGTGCTGCTGGCCGACATGAAGCCGCAGAACGCGAAGGCCGCCGCCGAGGTGCTGGCCGACGCCGGCTACGAGACCCACGTCGCTGCCGTCGACGTCGCCTCGCGAGCGTCCGTCGAGGCGCTGGTCGCCACGGCCACGGACCTGGGCGAGGTCAGCGGCCTGATCCACGCCGCCGGCGTCTCGCCCAGCCAGGCCCCGCCCGAGGTGATCCTGAAGGTCGATCTCTACGGGACCGCGCTGGTGCTCGACCTGTTCGGCGCGGTGATCGCGCCCGGCGGCTCGGGCGTCGTCATCGCCTCGCAGTCGGGCCACCGCTTGGCGCCGCTGTCCGTCGAGCAGAACCACGCCCTGGCCACGACCCCGACCGAAGAGCTGCTGGCCCTGCCCTTCTTGGCGCCGGACGAGGTCAGCGATCCGCTGAAGGCCTACCAGCTGTCCAAGCGCGGCAATTCCCTGCGGGTGGCGGCCCAGGCCGTGCGCTGGGGCCAGCGCGGCGCCCGCATCAACGCCATCAGCCCCGGCATCGTCATGACGCCCCTGGCGCGCGACGAGCTGACCGGCCCGCGCGGCGCGGGCTATCGCAGGATGATCGAGGGCTCTTCGGCCAAACGGGCCGGCACGCCCGACGAAGTCGGGGCGGTCGGCGCCCTGCTGATGGGCCCCGACGGCGGCTTCATCACCGGCAGCGACGTCCTGATGGACGGCGGGGTCACCGCCGCCTGGTGGTACGGCGACCTGGCGAAGGGCTGAGACCTCAGAAGCGGCTCGGATAGGCCCGGGTGGTCGGGCTGTTGTTGTAGCTGGCGGCCGGGCAATCGACGGCATAGGCGTCGGCCGTCTCGACCATGTGCGCGCCGCGATAGCCGTACGGGTTCAGCGCGCGGCACGACACCGCCCGCTTGTAGACCACCGAGCCGTCGCGGCTGAGCTCGCGCATGAACTGGTCGAACGCCAGGTCGATCAGGCCGCGGGTGGCGGCAAAGCGCCGCGCGGTGCCGTTGAACTCGCCGGAGATGACGTCGCCGGCCGCCACGGCCCGCGTGGCCGGCGCGGGGCCCGCCGCGCCGCTGACGCCCAGGATCGCGCCGCCGGCCAGGATCGCCTCGAGGTCGGTGAACCGGCCGCTGGCCGTGCCGACGGCGACGGCCGTGGTGAAGGCCGAGGCCATGCCCGGATCAAACCGGCCCGGACCGTCGATCGCGGCCGCCTGCACGCCGCCGATCACGCCGGCGACGGGCGCCGCCGCGATCGACACCGCCAGTTCCTCGTTGACGTAGTAGCCCAGCAGCATGCCGCCCAGCACGCCGCCGACCGGCGCGATGGCCGAGTCCCGGGCGACGCCGATCGGGCCGGCGATCCCCGCCCGCACCATATCGGGCGTGATCCCCACCCACTGAGTGCGATAGCTGGTCTCGACGGTCTTCTCGACCACCAGCTGGTTGGTGCGCCAGCGGACGAGGCGGAAGGTGATGTGGGCCGAGGCCAGCTTGTCCGTGCCCAGCCACACGTTGGGCCCGCGCAGTTCGTCGAACTGGACGTAGAGCATGTATTCGGCGTCCAGGCGCGGCGCCAGCATGTCGGCGCGCTCCAGGTGGCCCGACAGCTGGTCGAACACCTGCTTGCGGGTCGGACGGGTGGTCATCACCGCGCCGCCGTCGAACCAGCGGAACTCCGGCGCGCCCTGGATCTCCTGGACGGCGATGTTGCGATAGAACGGCCGGGCGGGCGAGGCCTTGGCCACCGCGACCGGCGGCATGGCCGGCTGCCGCAGCGCGCGCATGTCCTCGGAACTGGCGCAGCCGGCCAGCACCAGCGCGGCGCCGCAAAGAGCCAGCGCCGACTTCATGAGCTTGGACGACGTCGCCATGAGAGGTTCCCCGATAAGTCGAGAGACCATCGCGGAACAGTCTTAATGGTTGATTTCCGCTGTGGGGGAACAGCGCCAGGTCGAGCGAAAAACGCTCGGCCGTGGCCTCAGCCCCGCGCCTTCACCGGGGCCGCGCCGTCGACATAGGCCTCGTTCAGATAGACCTCGGCCTCCTGCGGCGAGAGGGCCGGCGCATAGCCGAAGCCCTGGCCGTAGTCGCAGCCGAGCTTCTGCAGCGCATGGGCCATCTCGGCGTTCTCGACGCCTTCGGCCACCACTTCCAGGTCGAGATCCTGGCCCAGCTTGACGACCGAGCGCACGATCTTGGCCGAACCGGCGTTGCCGCCCATGGTGCGCACGAAGTAGCGGTCGATCTTCAGCGTGTCGAACGGCAGGCGCGTCAGGTACGACAGCGACGAGAAGCCGGTGCCGAAGTCGTCGAGCGCAAGACCCGCCCCCGCCTCGCGCAGGGCCTTCAGGATCACGGCGGCCCGCTCGGGGTCGCGCATGATGTCGCTTTCGGTGACTTCCAGCTTCAGCGCGCCGCGCGGCAGGCCGTTCTCGGCCAGCACCTGGGCCACGTCGTGCACCAGGCCCGGACGGTCGATCTCGCCGGTCGACAGGTTGACGCTGACAGTCAGGGCGCCGACGGCCGGGTGGCTGCGGCGCCAGGCGGCCAGCTGCTTGCCGGCGCTGCGCATCATGTGCTCGCCAAGCTCGGCCATCAGGCCCATCTCTTCGATCAGCGGCAGGAACTCGTCGGGCGGCAGCAGGCCGCGGCGCGGATGGATCCAGCGCGCCAGGGCCTCGAAGCCCGACAGGGCGCCGGTCGACAGCCGTACGACCGGCTGGAAATAGGGGATGATCTCGCCGCGGCCGATGGCGCCGCGCAGGTCGGCTTCCAGCGCCAGGCGCGACAGGCCGTCGGTCTCCATCGAGCGGCCGTAGGCGGCGGCCGAGCCGCGCCCGTTGGCGGCGGCGGCCTCGACGGCCAGCTCGGCCCGGCGGACCAGCTCGGCGGCCTCCGGCGCGTCCTCGCCGCCCTCGGCCGAGACGGCGCCGATGGTCAGGGTGGGGTGGATGTCGAAGCCGGCGATGCGCAGCGGCTGCTCCAGCGCGGTGCGCAGCAGTTCGGCCGGCTCGTAGCCCTTCGGCTCGCACAGCACGGCGAACTCGTCCTCGCCGACGCGGCCCAGGATCGAGCCTTCGGGGAAGGCGGCGGCCAGGCGCGAGCCCAGGGCGGCCAACACCAGATCGGCGCGCTCGTGGCCCAGGGCCTCGTTCAGGCGGCGCAGGCGGTCGAGGTCGGCCACGACCAGCTCGTGCACGCCGTCATGGGTCAGGCGCTCGCGGGCGCGGGCGATGAAGCTGCGACGGTCCAGGAGGCCGGTGAGCTCGTCCTTGCCGGAGGCGGCGAATTTCACTTCGGGGGCGATGACGCCGGCGGCGCGCACGCCCTCCTCCAGCCACACGCCCCGCCAGATGCAGACGCCGCCGCTGCGCATGCGCAGGCGTACGACGATCTCGGCCCCGGCTTCACGCACCCGCAGCAGTTCTTCGGCCTGGGCGCGGTCCTGCGGCAGGGCCAGCGCCCGGAAGGCGGCCGACGAGCATTCGGGGGCGAGGGGCGAGAGGCCCAAGGCCCGCGCCGCGCCGTTGATGCGCAGCCGATCGGCCTCGGGCTCCCAGTGCCACAGCGCGACCTCGGCGGCGCCCAGCGCTTCCAGCGTGGTCGTCGCGTCCCAGATGCGTCGCTCGGCAACCTTGAATGACATACCCGTTCCCACGCCGAGAAAGCCGGCGTCACAGCCCGGGCGGTCGCTATGAGGGCGCGATCAACCCGAACAGACGATGATCTCGCCACTCGCCGTTAATTTTGAGATAAGCGCGGGCGTATCCCTCCTCGGAAAACCCGCACCGCGACAACAGGCCCGCCGAGCGCGCGTTGTGCGGCATGCAGGCCGCCTCCAGCCGATGCAGGCCCAGCGGCCCGAAGGCGAAGTCGATCACCGCCTTCACCGCCTCGGTCGTATAGCCCTGCCCCGCATGGGCCTGGCCGCTCCAATAGCCCAGCACGCCGGTCTGCGAGACGCCCCGGCGGATGTTGAACAGGCGCACGCCGCCGACGATGGCGTCGTCCTCGCGGCGGAACACGAAGAACGGAAACGCCTCACCCAGCTCCAATTCGCGGGCGTAGGCGGCCAGGCGCTGGCGAAAGGCGGTGCGGGTCAGGTCGTCGGCCGGCCAGCTGGGCTCCCAGGGCGTCAGGTAGCCGCGCGAGTCGGCCCGCAGCTGCGCCCACGGCTTGTGATCGGCCAGGCGCGGCAGGCGCAGATAGACCCGCTCGGCGTCGATGCGCGGACCATGGTCGATGCGAAACAGGCGGAGGATGGCGGACAAGAAACGGCTCTTAGCGATATCCCGACACCATCGCGGCTTATCTTCCGGCGAACAACGTCCGCCGGAAGATTTCCCCGGCCGAAAGCGCGGTCTTGGCGCCCAGCACGGCGGTGGCCGCCCGCGCCGGGTCCAACATGCGCGCGCCCAGGCGGGTGATGTCCTGGGCGGTGACCGCGTCGACCCCGGCCGCCAGTTCGGCGGGCGAGAACAGCTTGCCGAAGGTGAGGGCCTGGCCGGCGTTCTGTTCGGCGCGGGCCAGCGGCTGCTCGCGGGCCATGAACATGTGCGCCTTGAGCTGGGCCTTGCAGCGGGCCAGCTCGGCCGGCTCGATGTGCGCGGCCAGGGCCAGGATCTGCTCGGCGCAGACCTTGGCCGTCTCGGCCGCGTCCTTGGCCGCGCAGCCGGCATAGACGCCCAGGCCGCCGATGTCGGCATAGGTGTCGGCATAGGCGTCGATGTTGTAGGCTAGGCCACGCTTCTCGCGGGCTTCCTGGAACAGGCGCGACGACATGCCCCCGCCCAGGGCCTCGGCGAAGACGCGCAGGGCGAAATAGTCGTCGTCGCGCGCGCCGGCGGCCGGCAGCATCAGCACGATGTGGGCCTGCTCCAGCTTGCGGATCTCGGCGAAGCTCTCGCCGACGAACGGCGCGGGATCGGGCATGGCGACGCCGGGCGTCGCCGGCAGGTCGCCGAAAGCCTGCTCGGCCAGCGCCAGGATCTCGGCCTCGTCGACCGCGCCCGTGGCGCTGATCACCAGCCGGTCGGCGGCGTAGAGCGCCGCGCGCCATTCGGAGAGCGCCTGCGGCGTGGCGGCCTCGACGCTGTCGACCGTGCCCAGGATCGGCCGGCCGACCGGATGGTCGCCCCAGGCGCCCTTCTGCAGCAGGTCGAAGACGTAGTCGTCGGGCGCGTCGGCGGCCTCGGCGATCTCCTGGGCGACCACCTGCTTCTCGCGGGCCAGGTCGCCGGCGTCCAGCGTGGGCCGGCGCACCAGGTCGGCGATCACGGCCATGGCCAGACCCGCCCCGCCCTTCAGCGCCCGCACCTGGAAGCTGGTGCGCTCATAGCCGGTGGCGGCGTTGATCGAGCCGCCCTCGGTCTCGATCACCTCGACGATGTCGCGCGCGCTGCGCCCGCCCGCGCCCTTGAACACCATGTGTTCGAGCAGGTGCGACCAGCCCGAGCGCGCCGGATCCTCATAGCCGGCGCCGCGTCCGGCGACGACGGTGAGGGCCAGGGTCTCGAGGCCGGGCATCGGGTCGCAGACGACACGGACGCCATTGGGGAGGGTATGCAGGGTCGGAAGGCTCATTTCCCTCCGTGTAGCCGCCTAAGCGCGCGAAAGCCACAGATCGAGGAACCTCCCCCTGTGGGGGAGGTGGCCAAAGGCCGGAGGGGGCCGGTTTCAGCTTCCGGCGCGGTGGCCGATTTCACGGCCGCTCCCCCCACCGATCGCTCGCGCGATCGCCTCCCCCACAGGGGGAGGTTCTCTATCTCACTTCCCCGCGAACGCCCGCACGTGGGCCTTCACGGCGGCGGCGTCGGCCGGCAGGCGGTCGAAGCGTTCGGGCTTGGCCGACAGGTCGGGCGCGCCGCGCGGCACGCCCTGGACGAGGCCGGTGGCGGCCAGCACGGCCTCGGGGAACTTGGCCGGGTGGGCGGTCGACAGCACCACGACCGGGGTCGTGGGATCTTCGAGGCGCAGACGGGCGGCGGCGGCCAGGCCAACGGCGGTGTGCGGGTCGACCACTTCGCCGGTCTCGTTGAGGGTCGAGAGCATCGTCTTGGCCGTGTCGGCCTCGCTGACCGAGGCGCCGGCGAACAGCTCGCGCATCATCGCATGGGCGCTGGGCGGGATGTCGAGCGAGCCGGTGGTGGCAAAGCCGCGGAAGGCCCGGCCGGTCTCGACGCCGTCGCGGCGCACGGCCTCGAAATAGAGGCGCTCGAAGTTGGAGGCGACCTGGATGTCCATGGCCGGGCTCTGGGTGGCGGCCACCGCGCCGCGCGCATAGCGGCCGTCCTCGAAGGCCCGGGCCAGGATGTCGTTGCTGTTGGTGGCGGCCACCACCTTGGCGATCGGCAGGCCCAGCTGCTTGGCGACGAAGGCGGCGTAGGCGTCGCCGAAGTTGCCCGTCGGCACGACGAAGGCCACTTCGCGAACCGGCGCGCCCAAGCTGACGGCGGCGGTGAAGTAATAGACGCTCTGGGCCGCGATCCGCGCCCAGTTGATCGAGTTGACGCCGGACAGGTCGACCGCGTGGCGGAACTGGTCGTCCTGGAAGGCCTGCTTGACGATGGCCTGGCAGTCGTCGAACGAGCCCTGCACCGAAACGCACGACACGTTGGCGTCTTCCGCCGTCGTCATGAACCGGCGCTGGACCTCGCTGATCCGGCCTTCGGGGAAGAGCGCGACGATGCGGGCGTTGCTGCGGCCGCGGAAAGCCTCGACAGCCGCGCCGCCGGTGTCGCCCGAGGTGGCGCAGATGATGGTCATGGTCCGCGACTGGCGCGACAGCACGTAGTCGTAGAGGCGGCCCAGGAGCTGCATCGCAACGTCCTTGAAGGCCAGGGTCGGGCCGTGGAACAGCTCCAGCAGGTAGCGGTTGGCGGCCAGCTGCTTGATCGGCGTCACGGCCGCGTGGGTGAAGCTGGCATAGGCCTCGTCGCACATCTGGGCCAGATCGTCGGCCGGGATGTCGTCGCCGACGAACTTGCCGAGCACGGCGGCGGCGACCTGGGCGTAGGTCTTGCCGGCGAAGGCGGCGATCTCGTCGGCCGTGAAGGCCGGCCACGCCTCGGGCACGTAGAGGCCGCCGTCCGGCGCGAGGCCCGCGAGCACCGCGTCCAGGAAACCGATCGAAGGGGACTCGCCCCGGGTCGAGACGTAGCGCATCAGGATCTCATCTTCCGCCAGAGCATGGCGGCATAGATAAACAGCAGGGTTACGGCAAGACCAAACCACGTAAGCGCGTATTCAAGGTGTCGATTGGAAATTTCTGCCGGCAGCGGCGCGGGGGTCACGCCGGCGACGGCGGGGGTGGCGGTCTCGACCATCAGGATGTGCGAGGCGGGCCTGTCGGCGGCGAAGCCGGCCAGGGCCTTGTCGCGATCGCCGCCCAGCGCCTTGGGGGCCATCAGCACGCCGACCACATGGGCCGGCGCGGCGAAGGTCTGGGCCTTGGGCTGGACCTGCCCGCTCAGGGCGTCGACCAGGCCAAGGTCGAGCAGAATGACGCCATGGGGGCCGGCCAGGCGGCACGCGGCCATGGCCCGCCAGACCATGTCGCCGTCACGCACGCCGTAGACCAGCGGCAGCGGCGCGGTCGCGCCGGGCGCGCAGTCGGCGGCCACGCGCACGAAGTCGACGTCCTCGCCCCTGTCGGCGCGGGCCAGGGCTTGGGCCAGCGGGACGGCCGGCGCGGTCTTCAGCGTCTCGATCCGCGCCAGCAGGTCCTGCTTCCAGGCCAGGCGCTTCACCTGCCAGGCTCCCAGGGCGCAGAGGATGGAGAAGGCGATCAGGGTCGCGATCGTCAGAACGATCGGGAAGCGGGCCGTCTTGGCGGCGGAGGCCTCAGACATCGTCGCGCCCCGCTTGCGAAGCCTTGTTGGCGATCTGGGCGGCGACCATCAGGCCCTTGGCCGGCCGCATCAAAACCAGGCAGGCCAGAAGGGTCAGCGGCAGCCAGACGACCAGCAGCAGCCACACCGGCCAGTTCCAGGCGAACATCGAAAACAGCGCCCCGAACGCGCACAGCGCGCCGGCGATCAGGATGACGAAGGTCGCCGCGCCGTCGCCGCTTTCGAGCTTGGACAGATCATAGCCGCAGGCCTCGCAGCGCTGGGCCACCTTCAGGAAGCCCTCGAACAGGAAGCCCTCGCCGCAGACGGGACAGCGCCCGGCGGCGCCGGCGGCGTAGGGATTGGTCTTGGGCATGGCGGTCCCCGCAGACGCTGGAAACGAAAAAGGCCCGGAGCGCTATCGGCGCTCCGGGCCCTTCGATAGTCGGTGACCCTAGTGCGCCGAGGCGCCGAAGATCACGTAGATGAAGGCGAACAGGAACAGCCAGACCACGTCGACGAAGTGCCAGTACCAGGCGGCCGCTTCGAAGCCGAAGTGCTGCTTGGGCGTGAAGGCGCCGTTCATCAGGCGGATCAGGCAGACGATCAGGAACAGCGTGCCCACGAACACGTGGAAGCCGTGGAAGCCGGTGGCCAGGAAGAAGGTCGAGCCATAGAGGCCCGAATTGGCGGCCGCTTCGCTGTAGAACAGGTTCTCGTGGTTGATGTGGGCGTACTCGTAGACCTGGATGCAGGTGAACAGCGCGCCCAGCAGGATGGTCAGGATCAGGCCCCACTTGGCGCCCTTGCGGTCGCCTTGCTGCAGGGCGTGGTGCGACCAGGTGATGGTCGTGCCCGACAGCAGCAGGGTCAGCGTGTTGACCAGCGGCAGGTGCCAGGGCGAGACGGTCTCGACGCCGGCCGGCGGCCAGCTGGCCCAGGCCGTGCGCACTTCCTCGATGCCCGAGAGCGTGCGGTGGCCGTGGAACAGGGCCATCTCGAAGAAGATCCAGAACCACGCCACGAAGAACATCACTTCCGAGGCGATGAACAGCACCATGCCGTAGCGCAGGCCGATCGAGACGACGGGGGTGTGGTCGCCGGCGTTGGCTTCCTGGATGACGTCGCGCCACCAGCCGAACATCGTGTAGAGCACGCCCGCCAGGCCGGCGGCGAACAGCCACCACTGGCCCTTCTCGATGCCGAACACGCCGCCCTTGATCCAGGCGATCAGGCCGATGGCCATGACGGTGGCCGCCATCGAGCCGACGAACGGCCACGGACTGGGCGGCAGGATATGGTAGTCGTGTTTGACGGCGCCGTGGGCCATGTGTTGCGAACCCTCTGATTATTTGAAGTACGCGTCGCGTAGGTCCCCCAAGGCCCGCGCACTCCCTTGTGGATTGCTATAGTCCCTTGGACGGTGTTCCGCCAAGTGGTTGAACGATGCGCGGCGTCGCGTCGGCCTGCTTGCCGCCGTCGTCGCCCTCCACCGCCCGGAAGAAGGTGTAGGACAGGGTGATCTCGGACTTGCCCTTGGTCTCCGGATCCTCGGCGAAGCGGGGATCGACGAAGTAGACGACCGGGAACTCGATCGTCTGGCCCGGCTCGATCGTCTGGTTCGAGAAGCAGAAGCACTCGATCTTCTGGAAGTAGGCGCCGGCCTGCTCGGGCACGACGTTGTAGATCGCCCGGCCGGTCTGGGGCTTGTCGCTGTTGTTGGTGACCTTGAAGAAGGCCAGGCCCGACGCGCCCAGCTTGATGTCCTGGCTGACCTGCTCGGTGGTGAAGGTCCAGGGCAGGTCGCGGATGTTGGCGTCGAAGCGGACGACGACGCTCTTGTCCAGCACCTTGGTCGGTGCGGCCTGCGCGCGGCGCACCGTGCCGTCGAAGCCGGTGACCTGGCAGAACAGCTTGTAGAGCGGCACCGAGGCGTAGGCCGCGCCGATCATGCCCGCGAAGGCGGCGACGCAGATCAGCGCCACGCGCTTGTTGCGGCGGCCTTGCGCGCTGTCGCCGGCCTTCACCGCCGGCTTCCGATCAGAACCGGTTTCCGACATTGGCGCCGAGCCTCACCAGGGTGACCACGAAGACCAGGGCGACGAAGGCGACGAGACCCAGCGCCAGGGCGATGTTGCGGCCGTTGCGGGCCTTCAGCGCCTGGTCGGCGTCGGGCTTTGCGGAAACGGTCTTCTTCGGATCGGTCAAAGCGGAAGCTCCAGGGCCCGGACGCCGATCATGGCCTCGGCCAGCAGGGCGGCGAACAGGGCGAACAGATACAGGATCGAGAAGGCGAACAGGTTGCGGGCGTCCTTGGCCCCGCCCACCGGCGGCGGACGCTTGCCCGGCTCGGCCTCGGGGGCCGGGTCGGCCGCGGGCGCCTGCACCTCGTAGAGGGCGCGGTCGGCGGCGCGCGGGTCGGCCGCGTCGCCGGCGTCGCTGCGGAACACCCGCCAGGCCAGGATCAGGAACACCGCGCCGCCCAGGGCCGAGACGGCCAGGTACAGCGGGCCGCCCAGGCCCGTGGCCGCCGGCGCCAGGCACACGGGGATGAAGACCAGGCTGTAGAGCAGGATCTGCTTGCGGGTCTCCTTGGCCCCCTTGACCACCGGCAGCATCGGCACGCCGGCCTTGGCGTAGTCGGTGCTGATGTAGAGCGACAGCGCCCAGAAGTGCGGCGGGGTCCACAGGAAGATGATCAGCACCATCAGCCAGGCGTTCAGCGGCGCCGAGCCGCTGGCGGCCGCCCAGCCGATCGCCGGCGGCAGCGCGCCGGCCAGACCGCCGATGACGATGTTCTGGGCCGTCCAGCGCTTGAGCCACATGGTGTAGACCACCGCGTAGAACACGATGGTGAAGGCCAGCAGGCCCGCGGCCAGCCAGTTGATGGCCATGCCCATCAGCATGACCGACAGCAGGGAAAGCACCACGCCCAGGGTCGCGGCTTCGGAGCCCTCGACCAGGCCGGCCGGCACCGGACGACCGCGCGTGCGGCGCATCTTGGCGTCGATGTCGGCGTCGTACCACATGTTCAGGGCGCCCGAGGCCCCGGCCCCGACGGCGATGCACAGCACCGCCACCGCGCCCAGCAGCGGGTGGATGTGGGTGCGGGCGGCGACCAGGCCGGTCGCGGCCGTGAACACCACCAGCGACATCACGCGCGGTTTGAGGAGCTGGAAGTAGTCCTGCCAGCGCGCCGCGCGAACCGTGTCGGCGGGCATGTCGGGCGAAAGGACGGCGGGCTTGGCCATGGGAATCTTGAGTCTTCGAACAGTGTCTTGATGGGCGAAGGGCGCGGGCCGGACTGCCTGTCCGATCCGCGCCCCCCGCGCTTAAGCTATCTTACCAGAGTTCAGTGGTGATCGTCGGCCTTGATGACCGGCGGCTCGCTGAACTGGTGGAACGGCGGCGGCGAGGACAGGGTCCATTCCAGCGTGGTGGCGCCTTCGCCCCACGGGTTGGCCTCGGCCTTGCGGCGACGGATGGCCGCCTCGAGCAGCACCAGCATGAAGACGCCGACGCCGAGGACGGTGATCATGTAGCCCACCGACGAGACGTAGTTCCACTTCGCGAAGGCGTCCGGATAGTCGACATAGCGACGCGGCATGCCGTCCAGGCCCAGGAAGTGCTGCGGGAAGAACACCAGGTTCACGCCCACGAACATGATCCAGAAGTGGGTCGCGCCGAGGAACTCGTTGTACTTCACGCCCCACATCTTCTCGAACCAGTAGTAGAAGCCGGCGAAGATGGCGAACACGGCGCCCAGGCTGAGCACGTAGTGGAAGTGGGCCACCACGTAGTAGGTGTCGTGCAGGCTGTAGTCGATGCCGGCGTTCGACAGGACCACGCCGGTGACGCCGCCGACCGTGAACAGGAAGATGAAGCCGATCGCCCACAGCATGGGCGTCTTGAAGCTGATCGAACCGCCCCACATCGTGGCGATCCACGAGAAGATCTTCACGCCGGTCGGAACGGCGATGATCATCGTCGCGGCCACGAAGTAGGCGCGCAGGTTGATGCTCATGCCGACCGTGTACATGTGGTGGGCCCACACGATGAAGCCGACGAAGCCGATGGCGACCATGGCGTAGGCCATGGCGAGGTAGCCGAACACGGGCTTGCGGGAGAAGGTCGAGACGATGTGGCTGATGATGCCGAAGCCCGGCAGGATCAGGATGTACACTTCCGGGTGACCAAAGAACCAGAACAGGTGCTGGAACATCACCGGGTCGCCGCCGGCGGCGGGCTCGAAGAAGTGGGTGCCGAAGTTGCGGTCGGTCAGCAGCATGGTGATGGCGCCGGCCAGCACGGGCAGCGACAGCAGCAGCAGGAAGGCGGTGATCAGCACCGACCAGGCGAACAGCGGCATGCGGTGCAGGGTCATGCCCGGCGCGCGCATGTTG
This sequence comes from Caulobacter sp. 10L414, assembly GCF_056395525.1. Classification (NCBI taxonomy): domain Bacteria; kingdom Pseudomonadati; phylum Pseudomonadota; class Alphaproteobacteria; order Caulobacterales; family Caulobacteraceae; genus Caulobacter; species Caulobacter sp. 10L414. The sequence continues at coordinate 763 of NZ_JBFTJR010000082.1, read as the reverse complement.
AAGATCGTGGTGATGAAGTTGATCGCGCCCAGGATCGACGAAGCACCGGCCAGGTGGAGCGACAGGATCGCCAGGTCCATGGCCGGGCCGGTGTGGCCCGAGGTCGACAGCGGCGGATAGATCGTCCAGCCGCCGCCGAAGCCGTGGCCCGGGCCGCCGTCGACGAACATCGAGGTGCACAGCAGGATCCAGGCGGCGACCAGCAGCCAGAACGAGATGTTGTTCATCCGCGGGAAGGCCATGTCCGGCGCGCCGATCATGATCGGAACGAACCAGTTGCCGAAGCCGCCGATCATGGCGGGCATGACCATGAAGAAGATCATGATCAGGGCGTGGGCGGTGACCACGGCGTTGTAGCCGTGCTTGCCCTTGAACACGCCCCATTCGGCCAGCAGGCCGGTCTCGGAGAAGATCTGGATGCCCGGGTGCATCAGCTCCCAGCGGATCAGGCCCGACAGGGCCCCGCCGACGATCCCGGCCATGATGGCGAACAGGATGTAGAGGGTGCCGATGTCCTTGTGGTTCGTCGAGAAGAACCAGCGCTGGAAGAAGGGCGGCTTGTCGTCGGCCCCGTGGCCGTCGTGGTGATCGATGTCAGCGGCGTGAGCCATCGGACTGATATCCTAAAGCGTTCTTAGGCCGCCGGCGCGGCGGCGGGGGCCGCGGCCGGAGCGGAAGCGGGTGCGGCCGGAGCAGCGGCGGGCGTGGCGGGGGCCGCGGCCGGAGCGGAAGCGGGTGCGGCCGGAGCAGCGGCGGGCGTGGC
>NZ_JBFTJR010000081.1:0-18331 GCF_056395525.1 Caulobacter sp. 10L414 | reverse complement strand
GTCTCCACCAGCGGCAAGCGCTCGACGGCCGTGATCGTCCAGAGCGTGGGCGGCGGCGGCGGCAGCGGCGGCTTCAACGTCGCCGGCTCGATCGGCGGCGGCGGCACGGCCGGCGTCGGGGTCTCGGTCGGCGTCGGCGGCTCGGGCGGCAAGGGCGGCAACGCCGGGACCGCCGACGGCGAGGTCGAGGGCGACATCCACACCAAGGGCGACCAGTCCGGCGGCCTGCTGGTGCAGAGCGTGGGCGGCGGCGGCGGCTCGGGCGGCTTCAACGTCTCCGGCTCGATCGGCGTGGCCCAGACGGCCGGCGCGGGGATCTCGGTCGGCGTCGGCGGCGCGGGCGGCGGCGGCGGCGACGGCATGCTGGTGGTCGGCAAGATGACCGGCGACACCCTGACCGAGGGCGCGGACGCCGACGGCGTCGTGGCCCAGAGCATCGGCGGCGGCGGCGGCAGCGGCGGCTTCAACGTCTCCGGCTCGATCGGCGGCGCGGCCACGGCGGCCGGCGGGATCAGCGTCGGCGTCGGCGGCAGCGGCGGCGACGGCGGCAAGGGCGGCGAGGTCCGTCTCGACGTCATCGGAACGACCGCCACCAAGGGCGCGCGCAGCGACGCCATCATCGCCCAAAGCGTGGGCGGCGGCGGCGGCAGCGGCGGCTTCTCGGTCGCGGCGGGCATCGCCCTGTCGGCCAACGGCGCAGGCACGCTCAGCGTCGCCGTCGGCGGTTCGGGCGGCAAGGGCGGCGACGCCGACAAGGTCACCCTCAAGGTCAATGACGGCGTCGCCGATCCGCTGGGCGACCTGATCGCGGCGGTCACCGAGGGCAAGGGCGCGCGCGCCATCGTCGCCCAGAGCGTGGGCGGCGGCGGCGGCGACGGCGGCTTCACGATCGCCGGCGGCTTCTCGGCGGCCAAGACCGGCGCGGGCAACATCGGGGTCGGCGTCGGCGGCGGCGGCGAAAAGGGCGGTGACGGCAAGGCCGTGACCGGCAAGGTCACCGGCGACGTCGGCACCAAGGGCGACGACGCCTCGGGCGTGCTGGTCCAGAGCGTCGGCGGCGGCGGCGGCAGCGGCGGCTTCAACGTCACCGGCGGCTTCGCGGCGGCCAAGACCGGCGCGGGCAACATCCTGGTCGGCGTGGGCGGCTTCGGCGGCACGGGCGGCGGCGCGGGCAAGGTCGACGGCGGCGTCACCGGCGACGTCGTCACGACGGGCGATCGCGCGTTCGGGGTCAGCTACCAGAGCCTGGGCGGCGGCGGCGGCGCGGGCGCCTTCAACGTCACCGGCGGCGTCAGCCTGGCCTCCAGCGGCGGCGGAACCGGCACGCTGGGCGTCGGGGTCGGCGGCTTCGGCGGCGACGGCGGCAAGGCCGGCGAGGTCGACGCCTTTGTGAAGGGGAACGTCTGGACCAAGGGCGACGACGCCCACGGCGTTTTGCTGCAGAGCGTGGGCGGCGGCGGCGGCTCGGGCGGCTTCAACGTCACGGGCCTGGTCAGCGCCTCGCAAGGCGCCAACGGCGCCATCGGGTTCGGCCTGGGCGGCTTCGGCGGCGGCGGCGGCGACGCCGACGTGGTCAAGGGCTTGCTCTCCGGCGACGTCACCACCGAAGGCGACGGCTCGTTCGGCGCCATGCTGCAGAGCCTGGGCGGCGGCGGCGGCAACGGCGGCATCAATGTCAGCGGCTCGGTCGCCCTGTCGGCCGGCAACAACGCCGCGGTGGCCATCGGCCTGGGCGTTGGCGGCTTCGGCGGCGGCGCGGGCGCCGGCAAGGACGTCACGGGCACGGTCACCGGCCGCTACCAGACCTCGGGCGACGAGGCCGACGGCGTGGTGGCCCAGTCGATCGGCGGCGGCGGCGGCTCGGGCGGTCTCAACGTCTCGGGCGCGGTGGCGGTCAGCGCCGGCACGGCCGGGACCGGCTCGGTCGGCATCGGCGGCTTCGGCGGCAAGGGCGGCGCCTCTGGCGCGGTGACCCTGACCCGCGTCGGCGACACCCTCACCGACGGCGCCAATTCCGACGGGATCATCGCTCAGAGCATCGCCGGCGGCGGCGGCCAGGGCGGGATCAATGTCGCCGGCGGCCTGTCGGCGACCACCAAGGGATCGGCCGGCAGCTTCGGCTTCGGCCTTGGCGGCTTCGGCGGCGACGGCGGCCAGGCGGGCGACGTCAAGGCCAGCGTCACGGGCAACGTCTGGGCCCAGGGCCTGGAGTCCGACGTCACCACGCCCGAGCAGGTGGTCAAGATCCCGCTGTTCGGCGGGGACTTCGAGTTCACCATCGCCGCAGACCGCACGCGCCTGAACGGCTCCAACGGCGTGATGGCCCAGAGCGTGGGCGGCGGCGGCGGCGCGGGCGGGCTCAACGTCACCGGCCAGCTGTCGCTGACCAAGCCCGGCGGCTCCTCGACCAGCCGGTCGATCTCGCTCGGCGTCGGCGGCTTCGGCGGCAAGGGCGGCGACGCCGGCAAGGTCGACCTGACCATCGCCGGTCCCACCGCCGACTACGTTCAGGTCACCGCCGTGGGCGACGACCGCTATGCGGCCGTGGCGCAGTCGATCGGCGGCGGCGGCGGCGCGGGCGGCATCAACGTCTCGGGCGGCCTGTCCATGGACGGCCAACTCGTCGCGGGCGTCGGCGGCTTCGGCGGCGACGGCGGCAAGGGCAAGGACGTCGAGGCCGACGTCACGGCCAACCTGTTCGCGGCCGGCGATCGGTCGCGCGGCCTGATGGCCCAGTCGATCGGCGGCGGCGGCGGCGCGGGCGGCATCAACATCTCCGGCGGGATCAGCGCCGACACCTCCAACGAAGAGCCCTCGATCGTCTTCGGCCTCGGCGGCTTCGGCGGCGCGGGCAACATCAGCGGCGACGTCAAGGTCGCCCAGAACGGCCAGGTCTGGGTCGAGGGCGTCGACGCCATCGGCGTCCTGGTCCAGAGCGTCGCCGGCGGCGGCGGCTCGGGCGGCCTCAACGTCGCGGCCGACGTCAACATGGGCAAGTCGACCTCGTCCTCGAACGGCTTCGCCATCGCCGTCGGGGTCGGCGGCAAGGGCGGGACCGGCGCCGACGCGGGGAACGTCTCGCTGGACAGCCTCGGCGACGTCATCGTCAACGCCCGTCTGAAGGCCAATGCGGCGGCCGGCGAGGATACCCTCGAGGCCGTCGACTTCACCGGCGGCGCCAAGGGCATAATGGTCCAGTCGATCGGCGGCGGCGGCGGGGTGGGCGGCGTCAGCGCCACCGGCGCCATCGCGCCCTCCGGCAATCCGGTCGCCCTGGGCATCGGCGGTTCGGGCGGTTCGGGCGGCGACGCCGGCACAGTCACCGTCGTGCGCGGCTACGTCGACGACGGCTCGGTCGACGCCCACCTGATCCGCACCTTCGGCTACGACTCCGACGGCCTGGTGGCCCAAAGCGTGGGCGGCGGCGGCGGCTCGGCCGGGATGAACTTTACCATCGCCGCCACCGTGGCCAACAAGGCCGAAAACCCGGTGGCCGCCATCATCACCGTCGGCGGCGACGGCGCGGGCGCGGGCTCGGGCAAGAAGGTCGACGTCGCCCACGCGGGCAACATCGTCACCGACGGCGCCTACAGCGACGGCCTGATCGCCCAGAGCGTCGGCGGCGGCGGCGGCTCGGGCAACTTCAACATCGGCGCCGGCGTGCTCAGGAACGCCAACGCGCTGAACATGGCCATCGGCGGCGCCACCGGCGCGGCCGGCGACGGCGGCGAGGTCGAGGTCGACCACGTGGGGACGATCGTCACCAAGGGCGACAACTCGGTGGGCCTGCGCGCCCAGTCGATCGGCGGCGGCGGCGGCAACGCCGGCTTCGACATGGCCATGGGCGCGCTGAACAAGAACGCGGTCAGCATCACCATCGGCCGCATCGGCGGCATGGGCGGCCTGGGCGGCGACGTGAAGGTCTCGTCGGACGGCACGATCGACACCACCGGCGCGGATTCCTCGGCGATATTCGCCCAGAGCATCGGCGGCGGCGGCGGGGCGTCCAGCGCCATCACCGTCGGCGCCAACGGCACGCGCGGCCAGGGCGCCAACGCCGAGTCGTTCAGCGGCTCGCTCAGCATCGGCCTGGACGGCGGCTTCGGGGCCGAGGGCGGCGACGTCACGGTCGGCGCCAAGGGCGCTCTGACCACGCGCGGCGACGACTCCCGCGGGATCTTCGCCCAGAGCATCGGCGGCGGCGGCGGGGCCGGCGGCGCGGCGGCGACCACCATCGTCCGGGCCTCGGGCGCGGCCGGCGTCGCGGTCGGCGGCAAGGGCGGGGTCGGCGCCCTGTCCGGCAAGGTCACGGTCGACACCGCCGCGACCATCGTCACCGAGGGCGAGCGCTCCGACGGCGTGCTGGCCCAGTCGATCGGCGGCGGCGGCGGCCTTGGCGGCATGGCCCGCACCCTGCAGTTCCAGGTCGGCGGCGCGCCGTCTGGCACGACCACCCGCACCGCCACGGTCAGCGTCGGCGGTTCCGGCGGCTCCGGCGCGGCCGGCGGCGCGGTCGAGGTCAAGAGCAGCGGCGTCGTCTACACCAAGGGCGACGACGCCTTCGGCATTCGCGCCCAGTCGATCGGCGGCGGCGGCGGCATCGGCGGCGCGGTCCTCAACGTCCGCGCCCAGGGCACGCGCAGCAACGACTCCTTCGACCTCAACATCGGCGGCTCGGGCGGAACCGGCGGCGCCGGCGGCAAGGTCGAGGTGCTCAACACCGGCCTGATCGTCACCGAAGGCCGCGGCGCGGCCGGCATTTCGGCCAACAGCATCGGCGGCGGCGGCGGCGACGGCGGCATCGTCGCCGAGGTGGTCGGCGGCTATGCCGGGGCCGACAAGCAGAGCCACCGCTACGTCATGAACATCGGCGGCTCCGGCGGCGACGGCGGCACGGGCGGCGACGTCACCGTGACCAACCGCGCCGTGGCCGGCGTCAAGGACAGCGGCACGATCTCGACCGCCGGCGAGCGCGCCTACGGCGTCTTCGCCCAGAGCCTGGGCGGCGGCGGCGGCAACGGCTCGACCATCCTGTCGTTGACCGCCCTGAAGAGCGGCGAGAGCAGCGCCTCGGTCGGCCTCAACATCGGCGGCTTCGGCGGAACCGGCAACACCGCCGGCAAGGTCGTGGTCGACAACGCCGGCCTGATCCAGACCACGGGGGCGGACGCTTATGGTGTGCTGGCCCAGTCGATCGGCGGCGGCGGCGGCAACGGCGGCATGGTCATCGCCGCCAACCTGCTGATCGGCGCGCTTTCCAACGCGCCGCTCGTCTCGCTGGGCGGGATCGGCGGCGACGGCGGAGACGGCGGCGAGGTGATCGTCACCAACAGCGGCCGCATCCTGACCACCGGCGCCCGGGCCCACGGCATCGTGGCCCAGAGCATCGGCGGCGGCGGCGGCGACGCCCAGATGGGCTTCAGCCTGACCGGCGAGGCCAAGAGCCTGATCCTGTCCAACGCCCTGGCCGCCACGGTCGGCGCCGTCGGCGGCGGCTCGGGCGGGCAGGGCGGGGCGGTCACCGTCAACCACTCGGGCGACATCACCGTGCTCGGCGATGGGGCCATGGCCATCAAGGCCGAGAGCATCAACGGCGGCGGCGGCACGCTCAGCCTCGACTTCTCGGGCATCACCGGCCTGCCGGGGCAGCCCTATCTCAAGCCCGACGGCTCGACCGGCCGCGTCGACCCGATGGTCGTCGCCAAGGCCGGCGCCGAGAACGTCACCGGCGCGGCCGGCGGCCTGGTCACGATCAAGACCACCGGCACGTTCGGCGCGGCGGGCAAGAACGGCGTGGCCTCGTTCGCCCAGTCGATCGGCGGCGGCGGCGGCGCGGTCGACCTCAAGCTGCTGCTCTCGGGCCAGCTCGACGAGGTCAATGTCGACGCCCCGGTGGCCACCCAGGTCCAGCTGGGCCTCGGCGGCTCGGGCGGCCGGAACGTGGGCGGCGGAGCCATCGTCAGCGAGCATGCCGGCCAGATCGTCACCACCGGCGTCAACACCGCCGGCGTGCTGGCCCAGTCGGTCGGCGGCGGCGGCGGCCGCGCCAACGGCGATGTCACGGTTCCGGCTGGGGCCCTGCTGGGAACCACGACCCTGACCCTGGGCGGAGCCAACCAGGTCGACGCGGCCGGCGGCGGCGTCTCGCGCATCCAGGGCGGCGCGGTCACCACCACGGCGGCCAGCGCCTCGGGCGCGATCCTGCAGTCGATCGGCGGCGGCGGCGGCTCGGCGGGCCTCAACCTGTCGGGCGCCGGCTCCAGCGGCGCGAGCGTCGTCGCGGCGCTGGGCGCGCAGGGCGGCTCTGGCCTCTCCGGCGGCGGCGTCACGGGCGCCTTCACCGGCGGCCTCACCACCCTGGGCGACCATGCCCTGGGCCTTGTCGCCCAGTCGATCGGCGCGGGCGGCGGCGAGGTGCACGTCACCGGCTCGCCCAAGCTTTCGGTCACCCTGGGCGGAACCGGCGGCGCGACCGGCGACGGCGGCGACGTCGTGCTGACCAACAGCGGCGCGATCCAGACGGCCGGCGCCGGCGCGCACGCCGTCTTCCTGCAGTCGATCGGCGGCGGCGGCGGCGCGGCCTTCGGCGGCTCGTCGGCCTCGACCGTGGCGCTGAACGCCGGCGGCGTCGGCGACGGCGGTCATGTCGACTTCCGCCAGACCGGCGACATCTTCGCCATCGGCGACGCAGCCTTCGGCGTGGTCGCCCAGAGCCTGGGCGGCGGCGGCGGCTGGGTCGACGGCAAGTTCGCCGGCGCGGCCGGCGGCGCCGGCGCGGGCGGGGCGATCGATCTCGTGCTCTCGGGCCAGGTCTATGCGGGCGGCGCGAACTCCACCGCCGTCTTCGCCCAGAGCCTGGGCGCGAACGGGGCGGGCGACATCGCCCTGCGCACCACCGGCTCGGTGCGCGGCGGCTCTGGAACCGGCGTCGGCGTGCAGATCAGCGGCGGCGCGACCAACGGCCTGGCCAATACCGGCCTGATCTCGGCCGTCTCGGGCAAGGCCATCGTCTCGGGCCAGGGCGACGAGCGGGTCGACAACCGCGGGGTCGTCATCGGCGACATCGACCTGGGCGCGGGGACCAACGCCTTCGACAACCAGACCGGCGCGGCCTTCATGGCCTTCAGGACCATCGATCTGCGCGATCCGGCCGGAACCGGTCCGCTGTCGTCCTCGGGCGGCGGGATCTCGACCCTGGGCGTCTCGGCCCAGGCGGTGCCGGGCGGCGCTGCGACCTTCACCAACAGCGGCGACTTCCTGATGGGCCTGTCGGCCTCGCGCGTGCCGATCGACCTGGCGAACGGCGCGACCTTCGCCAACCTCGACGGCGCGGGCGATGCGAAGACCAACGCCTATTACGGCGCGCGGGTGATCAACACCGTCGCCCTCGACGGCCACTTCGTGCAGACGGCGAGCGGCCGCTCGGTGTTCGACGTCGCCTTCGGGCCCTACGCCTCCGACCGCGTCGACGTCACCGGCGACGTGGCCTTGGCGGGGACCGGCGACGTCACCCTGACCTGGCTGCAGGACGCCAAGCCCGTGACCCTGTTCTCGGCGGGCGGCTCGGTGACCGACAACGGCTTCAAGGTCACCGACACCCTGGCCATGGACTATCGCATCCAGACCAGCGGCGGCGCCGTGCAGCTGGCCTTCGACACCCACTTCGACCAGGGCTTCCTGGCCCTGAACGAGCGGGCGCTGGGCAAGCACATGAACTCGGCGATCGCCGTGGGCGACTCCGGCGGCATCGGTCGCCTGATGGCGCTGATCGGCAACCTGCAGGTCGGGCAGGAGGCCGCCTACAAGGCGATCTTCGCCAACCTCAATCCCGAACCGCACCTGGCCCCGCTGCGCAGCCAGCTGGCCTCTGCCAACGGCTTCTCGCAACAGCTGTTCGGCTGCGCCAACCCGACCCTGCAGGTCGACGGCAAGTGCAGCTGGGCGGTGATCGAGCGCGCGACCGCCGACGGCGAGCGCGACGCCGACACCCTGGCCGTCAAGGCCGAGGGCGGCCGCCTGCGCGGCGGCTTCGAGCAGTCGCTGGACGGCGGCTGGTCGTTCGCCACCGCCGTGGGCTACGAGCGTCTCGATCGGGTCATCGTCGACGGCGGCCGCTCCTGGTCGCAGGGCCAGGGCTTCAGCGCCGGGGCGGGCTTCAAGCGCCGCTCGGGCGGGGCCGAGATGGCCTTCTCGCTGGCGGGCGGCTGGCAGTGGATGGAGACCGCGCGCCTCGTCGACGTCTTCACCATCGGCCGGGCCCAGTCCGATCCGGAAAGCGGCTATGTGCGCGCCGACGCCCGCTTCGCCTACGTTATGGAGAACGGGCGCCTGTTCGTGCGCCCCGCGCTCAACGTCTGGGGCACGGGCCTGCACCAGCGCCGCTTCGAGGAGCGCGGGCTGGACGGCATGGGCGCGCGCGGCCTTTCCGACACCCAGTGGATCGGCACGGCCAATCCCGAGCTGACCCTGGGCTTCGTCATGAAGGAGACGGCGCGCAGCCAGGCGGCGGTGTCGTTCACCGTCGGCGGCCTGTTCAACTCGACCGACAAGATCCAGATGCCGTTCCAGCTGATGGGGGCCAACGCCTCGTCCGACCCGGCCCAGATCCGCACGGCGCTCGACCGCTCGGGCTGGCGCGCGGGCGTCGACTTCCATGTGATCGGCGACGACAAGGTCTCGGTGAAGTTCAACTACACCACCGAGTTCGGCGACCGCACCAGCAACCAGGCCGCCGGCCTGAACCTGCGCGTGAGGTTCTAGGGGAGGGGATGTTCACGCGCTGACCACTCTTTACCCCCTTGAGCTTGTCATCCCGGCCGCAGCGAAGCGGAGCGCCGGGATCTCCCACCGTTCCGATCCGGCGGGCGTGGGAGATCCCGGCTCTACGGACCGCTGACGCGCTCCTTCGGCCGGGATGACAAGTCTCCTTGGGCTTTCGATCGAGCCGCGGCCCTGGGGCAGGGGGACGGCGCCGTTTCGGCACGGCTCGTCCCGAAGTTGTCCCCAAAGGTGCGACATCCGGGGCACAGTCGGGTTTAATTGACGCAACGGCGCGCAACGCTCTGGCGGCGCGGCGGCTTGATCTCCATGTGGGGGCTCGAAGGACCCCCATGGACAACTTGCTTCAATCCGTCGCCGCTTTCGTCACCGAGCACCAGAGCTGGGCGGGCTTGATCCTTGGGGCCCTTACCTTCGCCGAATCCCTCGTCCTGATCGGCGCCTTCGTGCCCGCGACCGCCCTGATGCTGCTGGCCGGCACCCTGATCGGCGGCGGCGTGCTCGATCCGTTTGAAGTGCTCCTGTGGTGCACCATCGGCGCGGTGCTGGGCGATGCGGTGTCCTACGCCCTGGGTCGTCGCCTGGGTCCGCGCGTCCTGCGCATTCCGGCTTTCCGCGACCATCGCCGCACCATCGCCCGCACGCGCCTGTTCAACCGCCGTTTCGGGGTCGCCTCGATCTTCATCGGCCGCTTCTTCGGCCCGCTGCGGGCCTTCGTGCCGATCATGGCCGGCATCCTGCAGATGAAGTCGTGGACCTTCCAGACGGCCAACTTCCTGTCGGCCCTGGTCTGGATCGCCAGCCTGCTGGCGCCCGGCTACCTGGCCGCCCGCAGCCTGTCGGGCGTCAGCCTCGAGCTGGGCCTGGCCATCGCCGCCGGCGTGGCCTTGACCGTGCTCGGCGTCGTCGTCGCCTGGCGCTTCGCCGCCTCGCGCCGCAGCGTGGCCGCCGCCAAGGCCAAGGCCGCCGCGCTGGCCGAGAGCCCCGCGCCGATCGTCGAGCTGAAGCCCAAGCGCGCCTGAGGCTAGGCGGCCCGCTGCGGCGGGGTTCCGGCTTTTTTCAACCGTGCATCCCCGCGAAGGCGGGGATCCAAGCGGCATTCGCGGTTAGCCCACGGCGGCGCTTCATTCTGGAAATCAGCTTGGGTCCCCGCCTTCGCGGGGAAGAGCGGCGTGTTTGACAGCGGCTAGAGGCTGTCGATCGGCCTCAAGCCGCCGCGCCCTGGGCCACCCAGCGCCCGACCAGCCGTCCGCCACGATCGTGGATCCGCACCTCCACGGGCTCGCGCGCGTCCGCGGCCAGCTTGCGCGCGCGCCGCTCGGCTTCGCCGCCGCCGGCGAAATGCAGCACCTCGCCGGTGGCGTGAACGCGCACGCACCAGCCCCCTTCGCAGGGAACGACATCGACGACCCCAGGCATGTCGTACCCCTTCGTACGCTGAACTCGCGCTGCCAAACGCCGCCCTCGGCAAAGGGTTCACCGCACCGTTCAGCCTGATTGAGACGAAGTGTTGCGAGGGGCTGGCGTTTTGTCTGAGTTTTCATAAAATGACACAAAATATCAAAATATGGGATTAGCGTTTCGTCGCGTCCCAGGGAGAAAACGATGGCTCATTCCCTGACGCGCGGCGTCTCGCGCCTGGCCCTGGCGGCCGTACTCGGCTTCTGCGCCCTGCCGGCCTTCGCGGCCGATCGGGTGACGACGCCGCTGGGCGAGGGATGGACCTTCTTCCAGGGCGACCCCGAGGGCGCCGAGACGGCCGCCTTCGACGACGACGCCTGGGCCAAGGTTTCGGTGCCCCACGACTGGGCCATCGCCGGACCGTTCGACATCAAGGCCCGCGCCGGCGGGGCGGGCGGCTTCCTGCCCACCGGCATCGGCTGGTATCGCAAGGCGCTGGACGTCAAGCCGCCCGCGCCGGGCCGTCGGGTCTATGTCGAGCTCGACGGCGTGATGGAGCGCAGCGGCGTCTGGATCAACGGCCACCACCTGGGCCATCGCCCCAGCGGCTACGTGGCCCTGCGCTACGACATCACCGACTTCATCAAGGCCGATGGCCCCAACGTCCTGGCCGTTCGCGCCGACACCGAGCACGCGCCGTCGTCGCGCTGGTACGCGGGCTCGGGCGTCTACGGCAAGGTCCGCCTGATCGAGAGCGCGGCCCAGCATGTCGAGCAGGGCGGGGCCTTCGTCAGCGTCACCAGGATCGCCGAGGGCAAGGCCACGGCCGACATCGCCGTCGACGTCGTCAACGACGCCAACGCGGCGGCCAGGGCGGGCCTGGAGGTCGTGCTGCGCGATCCGTCCGGCAAGGAGGTCGCCCGCGGCGCGGTGCCCGCCGTGTCCATCGATCCAGCGCGTACCGAGACGCTCAAGCTGTCGCTCGACATCGCCTCGCCCAGGCGGTGGGACCTCGATGCGCCCAACCTCTATCGCGCCGAGATCCGCGTGGTGGGCGAGGGCGGGGCGGGCCTCGACGCCGAGGCCGTGCCCTTCGGCGTGCGTGAAGCGGCCTTCAAGGCCGACAGCGGCTTCTGGCTGAACGGCAGGAACATCAAGCTCAAGGGCGTGGCCCTGCACATGGACGGCGGCGCGGTCGGCGCGGCCGTGCCGATGGACGTCTGGCGCCAGCGCCTGGCGGCCCTGAAGGCCCAGGGCGTCAACGCCATCCGCACCGCCCACAACCCGCCGTCGCCCGACTTCCTGGATCTCTGCGACCAGATGGGCTTCGTGGTCATGGACGAGCTGTTCGACCAGTGGAACGTCTCCAAGACGCCCGGCGATTACCACCTGTTCTTCAGCGACTGGCACAAGCGCGACGCCCGCGACATGGTCCGCCGCGACCGCAACCACCCCAGCATCGTCATCTGGAGCGCCGGCAACGAGATCCACGACACGGCCTATCCGGTGCAGGCCAAGGCGGCGCTGACCAGCCTGCTCAACGTCATGCACGCCACCGATCCGACCCGGCCGGTGACGATGGGCCTGTTCCGCCCGAACGTGACGGGCGACTACCAGAACGGTTTCGCCGACATGCTCGACGTGGTCGGCCAGAACTATCGCGAGAACGAGCTGATCGCGGCCCACAAGCAGAACCCCGCCCGCATCATCGTCGGCACCGAGAACAGCAAGACCCGCACCTCGTGGGTGGCCGTGCGCGACTACCCGGCCTATTCGGGCATGTTCCTGTGGACCGGCATCGACTATCTGGGCGAGGCCGACCGCAGCGGCTGGCCCAATATCGACAATCCGGCCGGCATCATCGACCGCACCGGCGCGCTGAAGATCATCGGCATGCAGCGGGCCTCGTGGTGGGCCGAAAAGTCCGTGCTGCACGTGGTGCGCAACGCCCTGCCGGCCGCGCCGCCGCCCTCGTCCGACGGCGCCGGTCCCGCGCCGGCCCTGCCGACCATGGTCGCCGTCGCCACCCCGCCGCCCAAGGTGGCGATCTTCGACGACTGGACGCCGCAGGACCTGTCGCCGCACGAGGAGACCATCGAGGTCTATTCCAACTGCGCCAGCGTCGACGTCGCCCTCAACGGCCGCTGGCTGGGGGCCAAGGCCCTGCCGGCCGACGCCTCGCCGCGCCAGTGGACCGTCACCTTCGCGCCCGGCGAGGTGAAGGCCGCCTGCCGCGATCCCGGGGTGAAGCTGGAGGATACGCTGCGCACCGCCGGCAAGCCGGCCCGCATCGAGCTGACCGCCGAGACCGACAAGGTGGGCAAGGGCTTCGACGATCTGGCCTTCGTCCGGGCCCGGGTGGTCGACGTCAAGGGCGTGGTCGTGCCCTCGGCCCAGGACGCCATCACCTTCCAGGTCTCGGGCGCGGGGGTCTTCGTGGCCGCCGACAACGCCGCCCCGACCGATCACACGGCCTTCGCCTCGCCGACCCGCAAGGCCTGGCAGGGCAAGGCCGCGGCCCTGGTGCGCGGGGCCGGCGAGGGGGCCTCGCTGACCGTCACCGCCACTGCGCCGGGCCTTGCGGCGGGCAAGGTTTCGCTCAAGACGCTCGCCAAGGGCGTTCAGTGAACATGTTCTGCGACAAAGCGTCACTTTTCGCAGGAAGGGGCTTGAAAACCCAGCTGGTAGCGCTAACTACAACCCCGTGAGGCGCGAGCGCCTCTGCCCTTCCTGGGCGTTTCCTCCCTAATGAACTAAGCCCGGCGGGTAACCGCCGGGCTTCTTTTTTGCTCACTTCTGGGTGGTGACCCGGAAGACCATCTTGTTCTGGTAGGTCTGGCCAGGATCCAGCCGCACAGGCGCGAACTGCGGCTTGTTGGGCGCGTCGGGGAAGTGCTGCGGCTCCAGCGCGATGCCGTCGCCCTGGCGATAGATCTTGCCGCTCTTGCCGATCGTCGTGCCGTCGATGAAGTTGCCGGCGTAGAACTGGATGCCCGGCTGCTCGGTCAGGATCTCCAGCACCCGGCCGCTCTTGGGATCGGCCAGCCGCGCGCCCAGCCGCAGGGCGCCGCCCGACTTGCCCGTCAGCACGTAGTTGTGGTCGTAGCCGCGTCCGGCGACGATCTGGGGATCACTGGCGTCGCGGATCTGGTCGCCCACGGCCTTGGGCTTGCGGAAGTCGAACACCGTGCCGGCCACCGGCGTCGTCTCGCCGGTCGGGATCAGCTCGCCGTCCACGGGGCTGTAGCCGTCGGCGGGGATGGTCAGCACATTGCCCATGGCGCCTTCCGCGGCGCCTTCGCCGGCGACGTTGAACAGGGCGTGGTTGGTGATGTTGACGATGGTCGGCTTGTCGGTCGTGGCGCCGTAGGTGACCGTCAACTGGTTCTGCTCGTCCAGCGCATAGGTCGCCGTGGCGGTCAGCGTGCCGGGATAGCCTTCCTCGCCGTCGGGGCTGACGTGCTTGAAGGTCACCGAGGCCACCGGACCGGCCTTGGCCTCGACCACCGTCCAGACCACCTTGTCGAAGCCTTTGACGCCGCCGTGCAGCGCGGCCACGCCGTTGTTGTTCAGCGCCAGCTGGTAGGTCTTGCCGTCCAGCGTGAACTTGCCCTTGCCGATGCGGTTGGCGAAGCGGCCCACCGAGCCGCCGAAATAGTTGGCCGCCTTCACGTACTCGGCGGCGTCCTTGTAGCCGAGCACGATGTCGGCCTTCTTGCCCGCGCGGTCGGGGGCGATCAGGGCCTGCAGGGTCGCGCCATAGGTGATGACGGTGGCGCTGACGCCCTTGCCGTTGGTCAGGGTAATGGCCTCGACGGCCTGGCCGTCCGGCGTCTGGCCGAACGACTTGCGGCTGATTTCGGCGCTTTGAGCCGCCAGGGGCGCGGCCGCGGCGGCGGCGAACAGGGCAAGGCTCGGCAGGGCGTGGCGCCAGGTCTTCATCGGGTTTCCTCTCAGGCGGGCCGCTCGCGCTCTCTGTCGGCGTTGACGGCCATTGGGTCGCCATATACTCAGACAAAAAATCGCCGCGCAACGTCAAGACGTCGGCGGCTCCACACGGGAGACCCGGGAATGCCCGCACCGATCACCAGCTCCGCCGGGGAAGGCGGCAGCATCCTCGCCGACCCGCGCGCTCAGCGCTCGGCCCTGACGCTGCTGGCCAGCCTCTTCTTCATGTGGGGCTTCATCACGGTCATCAACAACACCCTGCTGCCGCACCTGCGCTCGGTGTTCGACCTCACCTACACCCAGACGACCCTGATCGAGTCGGTGTGGTTCATCGCCTACTTCTTCGCCTCGATCCCGTCGGCCAAGCTGATCGAGGCGATCGGCTACAAGAAGTCGATGGTCACGGGCCTGCTGATCATGGCCGTCGGCGCGCTCCTGATGATCCCCGCCGCGCGCATCCCGTCCTACGGCGTGGTGCTGACGGCGCTGTTCATCATCGCTTCGGGCATTACTTTGCTGCAGGTCGCCGCCAACCCCTACGTGGCCGTGGTCGGCCCGCCGGAGACGGCGTCCTCGCGCCTGAACCTGGTGCAGGCCTTCAACTCGATGGGCACCACCCTGGCCCCGCTGTTCGGCGGCTACCTGATCCTCAGCCGCAGCGCCTCGGGCAACGCCGAGGCCGGCAAGGTGCTGACCCAGGCCGAGCGCCTGGCCGACGCCCAGTCGGTGCAGCTGCCCTACCTCATCGTCGCCGTCGTGCTGGTCATCCTGGCCGTGGTGATCGGCCGCTACAAGCTGCCGGACCTGGGCGGCGCCAGCCGCAAGGCGGCCGCCGGCGAGCGCAAGAAGCACTCGCTGCTCAAGCACCGCAACCTGGTGCTCGGCATCCCGGCGATCTTCATCTACCTGATCGCCGAGATCGGGGTCTCCAACCTGTTCATCAACTTCGTGTCCGATCCCAAGATCGGCAACCTGACCCACACCCAGGCGTCGAACTACCTGTTCCTGCTGTGGGGCGGCATGATGGTCGGCCGCTTCGTCGGCAGCATCTGGATGCGCAAGGTCGATCCGGGCAAGGTGCTGGCCATCTTCTCCAGCCTGGCCTTCGTGGTGATGGTCATCACCGTCTTCGCCAGCGGCCCGGTGGCCATGTGGAGCCTGATCGCCGTGGGCCTGTTCCACTCGATCATGTTCCCGACCATCTTCACCCTGGGCATCAAGGGCCTGGGCGCCCTGACCGAGGAAGGCTCGGGCCTGCTGGTCATGGCCATCGCCGGCGGCGCGCTGGTGGTCGTCCAGGGCGTACTGGCCGACAAGTTCGGCCTGCAGATCTCGTTCCTGCTCACGGCCGTCTGCGAGCTCTACGTCCTGTTCTACGCCCTGTGGGGCAGCAAGGTGACGGCCGAGGAAGAGCCCGTCGCCCTCGAAGCCCAGTCGGCCCCGGCCGAGTGATCGGGGAGGGGAGCGGTCCACCGCTCTCCATCGCCCAAACGAAAAGGCCTCGCACCCTGCGGTGCGAGGCCTTTTTGCTGCGTGCTTCTCTTATCCGAGCATCCCCGCGAAGGCGGGGATCCAAGCCGGGACTGCGGGCCTAGCTGCGACCGCGCCACATCCTGAGAGACAGCTTGGGTCCCCGCCTTAGCGGGGACGCGCGGGTGAAGGAGCGAGGGATCAGAGCGCCTTCACCGTCACGGTCGCCTCGGCCGGCGCCGCGTCCTGGGCCAGCGGGTTGCGCACCGGCAGGCCGAACGGGGCGGCCTCGATCTCGAACACGTCGCCGACCTGCGTCTGGAAGCCTTCCGAGAACGACAGGGTGGCCGTGCCGAAGAAGTGCACGTGCACGTCGCCCGGGCGGCGGAACAGTGCGTACTTGAAGTGGTGGTGCTCCAGGTTGGCGATGGTGTGGGACATGTTGGCCTCGCCCGACAGGAAGGGCTTTTCCCACACGGTCTCACCGCCGCGCACGATCCGGCTGGCGCCGCGCACGTCGGCCGGCAGCTCGCCGCTCAGCAGCTCCGGGCCCAGCGCCGCCTGGCGCAGCTTCGAGTGGGCCAGCCACAGATAGTTGCCGCGCTCGATCACGTGGTCGGAGAACTCGTTGGCCAGGCAGAAGCCCAGGCGGTGCGGCGCGCCGTCCGGACCGATCAGGTAGACGCCGGCGATCTCGGGCTCCTCGCCGCCGTCCTTGGCGAACGAGGGCGAGGTCAGGGGCTGGCCGGGGCCGACCAGCTGCGTGCCGTCGCCCTTGTAGAACCATTCCGGCTGCACGCCTTCCTGGCCGTCGGCCGGCTTGCCGCCCTCGACGCCCATCAGGAACATCCGCATGGAGTCCGTCAGGTTCTCGCCCGACTGGGCGGCCTTGTGCATCTTGTCGCGACCCTCGGCCGAGCCCAGGTGGGTCAGGCCGGTGCCGGTCATGACCAGGTGGGCCGGATCGACGTGATCGATCGGGGCCAGCACCCGGCCCTCCGCCAGGGCGGCGGCGACGTCGATGCTCTCGCCCAGCGGCTGGGCGGCGTCGGCCAGGCTGACGCCCTTGTCGATGGCCAGCTGGCCCAGGGCGTACAGGGTGTCGGCGGAACCGACCTTGCGGGCCGCGCCCGTCTCGTCCACCGCCGCCAGGGCGCGGGCGCCGTCGGGCGTCTTCAGCTGCACGAACCGCAGGGACATGGTCGATCCTCTCGTCTGTAATTAGTCAGACAAATAGCGATCGGCGCGGACGTGTCAAACCCGGATCGCAGCGCTCGACGCCGCCCTCGGGACGCGGCGGCGGCCGTTCCTCCGAACTCTGTGATCCCTTCTATCACCTGATTTATCATACTTTTAAGCACGGCCTGGACGGCGCCCGCCGGCTGGCCGGACGGTGAATTTCCTTGTCGTCAGACAATTAGTCTCGCTAGAGTCGCTTCGTGAACCGGCGGCGACGCCGTGCGGTGATTTGTGGAGGCGGCGTGGTCAAGGGCAAGGTGAGCGGCGCGGACGGCGAGTTCGAGCGCGAGGAAGGCTTCTCCGGCCGCATCCATGGCTCCATCGCGCGCACGCTCGGCATCGCCATCGTCTCGGGCCGCTACGCGCCGGGCGACGTGCTCAACAACGAGATCGACGCCAGCGAGCAGTTGAACGTCTCGCGCAGCGCCTATCGCGAGGCCATCCGCATCCTGGCCGCCAAGGGGCTGGTCGAAAGCCGTCCCAAGGCCGGCACCCGCGTCAGCCCGCGCTCGCGCTGGAGCCTGCTGGATCCCGAGGTCCTGGCCTGGTTCTTCGAGGCCGAGCCCAGCGAAGAGTTCCTGACCAGCCTGCACGAACTGCGGATGATCGTCGAACCCTCGGCCGCCGCCCTGGCCGCCGAGCGCCGCAACGACGACCAGCTGGAGCGCATGCGCGCGGCGCTGATCCAGATGCAGCAGCACACTCTGGCCACCGAAGCCGGCCGGGCCGCCGACCGCGACTTCCACGACACCGTGCTCGAGGCCACCGACAACGAGCCGCTGCGCACCCTGTCCAGCAGCATCGGCGCGGCCGTGCGCTGGACCACCATCTTCAAGCAGCGCGACCGCGAACTGGCCCGCGACCCGATCCCCGACCACTGGAAGGTCTTCGACGCCATCGCCGCCAGCCGCCCCGACCAGGCCCGCCAGGCCATGGAACGCCTCGTGGGCCTGGCCCAAGACGACACCCGCGCCGCCATCGCCCGCCGCAGCGGCGGCGCGGCCTAGAAGGCCAGGAACCGGAATGGATCCTCCCCCTCTGGGGGAGGCAGCCCAGAGGGCCGGAGGGGGGCGTTTTCAGCTTCCCGGACGCTTGGGATCGCCCCCCCAAAAACCCTCTCCCGGAGGGGAGAGGGAGGGGCCCAGGCGATAGCCTGGGAGGGTGAGGGGTGACGGCGCCTGACGTCGTGCCGGCACGCCGTCTTCGGTCCCTAACCCCTCAACCGACCTGCTTCGCAGGCTGCCTTCTCCCTCCAGGGAGAAGGAGCAGGAGCCGGACGGGGATAGAGCAGCGTGGATCCCCGGCGTTCGTCGAAAAGAGTCCCACGAACTCAACGCTCTACAACTTTCTCATCCAATTCAATCAGACGCGCTGAAACCCGGGTCATAATCAAAGCCGTCCCCGCCATGGGGAGGGCTCTTGGTACCGGCCCAAGCGTGGCGAGGACCGCATCGAGCGGGGCCGCAAGAAGGTCTCGGGAAGGCGGGACAGGGTC
>NZ_JBFTJR010000080.1:0-18559 GCF_056395525.1 Caulobacter sp. 10L414 | reverse complement strand
GGCCAGGGCCGCGTCGCACGCGGCCTTCGCGGCCGCCGCGTCGCCGACGTCGAGGCGCGCCAGCGCGGCGTTGGCCAGGATCGGCACGTCGCGCGGCGCCAGGCGCAGGGCTTCGTCGTGGAACACCCGGGCGTCGGCGTCGTCGCCCTTCTGGGCGGCGATCGAGCCGAGCAGGCTCCACAGGTGCGGCGCCTGGGGCGCGCCGGCCATCGCTTCGCGGACGATCGCCAGGGCCTCGTCGCAGCGGTCGAGGTCGCGCAGCACGGCCGCCAGGTCCTGGGCGTCGGCCAGGTCGCCGGGGCAGGCGGCGCGCACGCGGGCCAGCAGGTCGGCGGCCAGGGCCGGCTGGCCCATGCGCCGGGCCAGACGCGCCAGGTCGCGCACGCCGTCGGGATCGGCGGGGGCCAGCAGGTGGGCCTGCCGCAGGGCCTCGAAGGCCTGGGGCAGGGCGCCGGCACGCTCGCGCACCAGGCCGATCAGGCGCAGGGCCAGGCTTGCGCCCTCGGGCAGGGTGGCCGCCGCCAGGCTCTCGGCGCGGGCGAAGTCGCCGTCCGCCAGCGCATCCCCGGCCGCGACCAGGCGCTTGCGGGCCGCGGGGGGCGCCTCGTCCAGCCGCGCGGCGATGCGGTGCAGCGGCGACAGGGCGCGCGCGGCGGGGCGGGTCTTGAGCGCGGCGGTCATCGGCGGGCCTTGGCCAGAGGGAGGCGTCGCCGCGTTGAACGAGCCCGCGCCTTCAAATTGGTCGCTGTTTCCCCCTTTTCATCCTCGCTTCGATCCCCTATATCGGCCCGTTCACGAAGACATTTCGGCGGAGTGCGTCCACGCACGTCCGCTTTTCAACGCCCCGAGGCGCGATCAGCCGCCCTCCGATACGCGCGAAGGGGCGCCCGACAGGCTTCCGGTCCCGGTCGCCAGTCAGGGGAATTCCAGCGTCCAGCGCTTCCCGGCAAGGGGAGCGGCGAGGGTGGACGCGACGGACATTCGAACTCACGCGCGGAGTCCATCCGCGCCGCAGGGAAAAAACATGGCGCAATCCTTCACCGGCAAGAAGCGGATCCGGAAGTCGTTCGGCCGCATTCCCGAGGCTGTGCAGATGCCGAACCTCATCGAGGTTCAGCGCTCCTCCTACGAACAGTTCCTGCAGCGCGAGGTCCGTCCGGGCCAGCGTCGCGACGAGGGCGTCGAGGCGGTCTTCAAGTCGGTGTTCCCGATCAAGGACTTCAACGAGCGCGCCGTGCTCGAATACGTCTCGTACGAGTTCGAAGAGCCGAAGTACGACGTCGAGGAATGCATCCAGCGCGACATGACCTTCGCCGCGCCGCTGAAGGTCAAGCTGCGCCTGATCGTGTTCGAGACGGAAGAAGAAACCGGCGCCCGCTCGGTCAAGGACATCAAGGAGCAGGACGTCTACATGGGCGACATCCCGCTCATGACGGACAAGGGCACCTTCATCGTCAACGGCACCGAGCGCGTCATCGTCTCGCAGATGCACCGTTCGCCGGGCGTGTTCTTCGACCACGACAAGGGCAAGACCCACGCCTCGGGCAAGCTGCTGTTCGCCGCCCGCGTGATCCCGTACCGCGGCTCGTGGCTCGACTTCGAGTTCGACGCCAAGGACATCGTCTACGTCCGTATCGACCGTCGCCGTAAGCTGCCGGCCACGACCTTCCTCTATGCCCTGGGCATGGACGGCGAAGAGATCCTGACCACCTTCTACGACGTCGTTCCGTTCGAGAAGCGTTCGGGCGGCTGGGCCACCCCGTACAAGCCCGAGCGCTGGCGCGGCGTGAAGCCGGAAGTCGCCCTGATCGACGCCGACACCGGCGAAGAGGTCGCTCCGGCTGGCCAGAAGATCAGCGCCCGCAACG
Organism: Caulobacter sp. 10L414; assembly: GCF_056395525.1. Lineage (NCBI taxonomy): Bacteria > Pseudomonadati > Pseudomonadota > Alphaproteobacteria > Caulobacterales > Caulobacteraceae > Caulobacter > Caulobacter sp. 10L414. The sequence goes on along the minus strand of NZ_JBFTJR010000080.1, from coordinate 16,691 downwards.
CCAAGAAGCTGGCCGACGGCGGTCTGAAGACCCTGCTGCTCGGTCCGGAAGCCCTGACCGGCCGCTATCTGGCCCGCGACGCCGTCAACTTCGAGACCGGCGAAATCTACGCCGAAGCCGGCGACGAGCTGGACGTCCCGACGATCCAGGCCCTGGCCGACCAAGGCTTCGACACCATCGACGTGCTCGACATCGACCACGTGACGGTCGGCGCCTACATGCGCAACACCCTGCGCGTGGACAAGAACGCCGTCCGTGAAGACGCGCTGTTCGACATCTACCGCGTCATGCGTCCGGGCGAGCCGCCGACGGTGGAAGCCGCCGAAGCGATGTTCAAGTCGCTGTTCTTCGACGCCGAGCGCTACGACCTGTCGTCGGTGGGCCGCGTGAAGATGAACATGCGCCTGGAGCAGGAAGTCTCGGACGAAGTCCGCGTCCTGCGCAAGGAAGACGTCCTGGCCGTCCTGAAACTGCTGGTCGGCCTGCGCGACGGCCGCGGCGAAATCGACGACATCGACAACCTCGGCAACCGCCGGGTGCGTTCGGTCGGCGAACTGCTGGAAAACCAATACCGCGTCGGCCTGCTCCGTATGGAACGGGCGATCAAGGAACGCATGTCGTCGGTCGATATCGACACCGTCATGCCGCACGACCTGATCAACGCGAAGCCCGCGGCCGCCGCGGTGCGTGAATTCTTCGGCTCCTCGCAGCTGTCGCAGTTCATGGACCAGACGAACCCGCTGTCGGAAATCACCCACAAGCGTCGTCTCTCGGCCCTCGGCCCGGGCGGTCTGACCCGTGAGCGCGCCGGCTTCGAAGTCCGCGACGTTCACCCGACCCACTACGGCCGGATCTGCCCGATCGAAACGCCGGAAGGTCCGAACATCGGTCTGATCAACAGCCTCGCGACCCACGCCCGCGTGAACAAGTACGGCTTCATCGAGAGCCCGTACCGTCGCGTGAAGGACGGCAAGCCGCAGGACGAAGTCGTCTACATGTCGGCGATGGAGGAATCCAAGCACGTCATCGCCCAGTCGAACATCAAGGTCGACAGCGGCGAGATCGTCGAAGAGCTGGTTCCGGGCCGCATCAACGGCGAACCGACCCTCCTGCAAAAGGAGACGGTGGACCTGATGGACGTGTCGCCGCGCCAAGTCGTGTCGGTGGCCGCCGCCCTGATCCCGTTCCTCGAAAACGACGACGCCAACCGCGCCCTCATGGGTTCTAACATGCAACGTCAGGCCGTGCCGCTGGTGCAGTCCGACGCTCCGCTGGTCGGCACCGGCATGGAAGCGGTCGTCGCCCGCGACTCGGGCGCCGTGGTCATCGCCAAGCGCACCGGCGTCGTCGAGCAGATCGACGGCACCCGTATCGTCGTGCGCGCCACCGAAGAGACCGATCCGGCCCGCTCGGGCGTCGACATCTACCGGATGTCGAAGTTCCAGCGCTCGAACCAGTCGACCTGCATCAACCAGCGTCCGCTGGTGAAGGTGGGCGACAAGATCAGCGCCGGCGACATCATCGCCGACGGTCCGTCGACGGAGCTGGGCGAACTGGCCCTGGGCCGCAACGCGCTCGTCGCGTTCATGCCSTGGAACGGCTACAACTTCGAAGAYTCSATCCTGATCTCCGAACGCATCGTCCGTGACGACGTCTTCACCTCGATCCACATCGAGGAATTCGAAGTCATGGCCCGCGACACGAAGCTTGGTCCGGAAGAAATCACCCGCGACATCCCGAACGTCGGCGAGGAAGCCCTGCGCAACCTCGACGAAGCCGGCATCGTGGCCATCGGCGCCGAAGTCCAGCCGGGCGACATCCTGGTCGGCAAGGTGACGCCGAAGGGCGAAAGCCCGATGACCCCGGAAGAGAAGCTGCTGCGCGCCATCTTCGGCGAGAAGGCTTCGGACGTCCGCGACACCAGCCTGCGCCTGCCCCCGGGCGTCGCCGGCACGATCGTCGACGTGCGCGTCTTCAACCGTCACGGCGTCGACAAGGACGAGCGCGCGCTCGCCATCGAACGCGCCGAGATCGACCGTCTGGGCAAGGACCGCGACGACGAGTTCGCGATCCTGAACCGCAACATCTCGGGCCGTCTGAAGGACCTGCTGATCGGCAAGGTCGCCCTGTCGGGTCCCAAGGGCCTGCAGCGCGGTGAAATCACCGCCGAAGGCCTGGCCGGCGTGGCTTCGGGCCTGTGGTGGCAGATCGCTCTCGAAGACGAGAAGGCGATGGGCGAACTGGAGTCGCTCCGCCGTCTGTTCGACGAGAACCGCAAGCGCCTCGACCGTCGTTTCGAAGACAAGGTCGACAAGCTGCAGCGCGGCGACGAACTGCCCCCGGGCGTCATGAAGATGGTCAAGGTCTTCGTCGCGGTGAAGCGCAAGCTGCAGCCGGGCGACAAGATGGCCGGCCGTCACGGCAACAAGGGCGTCATCTCGCGCATCCTGCCGATCGAGGACATGCCGTTCCTCGCCGACGGCACCCACGTGGACCTCGTGCTGAACCCGCTGGGCGTGCCTTCGCGCATGAACGTCGGTCAGATCTTCGAAACCCACCTGGGCTGGGCCTGCGCCAACCTCGGCAAGCAGATCACCGGTCTGCTCGAGGACTGGCAGCACGGCGGCCAGAAGGAAGCCCTGGTCGAGCGTCTGCGTGACGTCTACGGCCCGGACGAAGAGCTGCCGGACACCGAGGAAGACCTGGTCGAACTGGCCAAGAACCTGGGCAAGGGCGTTCCGATCGCCACCCCCGTGTTCGACGGCGCGCGCATGGAAGACATCGAGGACCACCTCGAGATGGCCGGCGTGAACCGTTCGGGTCAGTCGATCCTGTTCGACGGCACCACCGGCGAGCAGTTCAAGCGTCCGGTCACGGTCGGCTACATCTACATGCTGAAGCTGCACCACCTGGTCGACGACAAGATCCACGCCCGTTCGATCGGTCCGTACTCGCTGGTCACCCAGCAGCCGCTGGGCGGCAAGGCCCAGTTCGGCGGTCAGCGCTTCGGGGAAATGGAAGTGTGGGCTCTGGAAGCCTACGGCGCGGCCTACACCCTGCAGGAAATGCTGACGGTGAAGTCCGACGACGTGGCCGGCCGGACCAAGGTCTACGAGTCGATCGTCCGCGGCGACGACACGTTCGAAGCCGGTATCCCGGAAAGCTTCAACGTGCTGGTCAAGGAAATGCGCTCGCTCGGCCTGAACGTCGAGCTGGAGAACAGCTGATCCGGATCTCCCTCCTCCGCCGAGCCGGCGGGGGAGGGGCCCCTTTCAGCCTCTTCTCCACTTTGAATTTTCGCGGGTAGTCCCGCAGAAGGAACCAAGATGAACCAGGAAGTCCTGAACATCTTCAATCCGGTCCAGGCCACGCCGACCTTCGACCAGATCCGCATCTCGCTCGCTTCGCCGGAAAAGATCCGTTCGTGGTCGTTCGGCGAGATCAAGAAGCCCGAGACCATCAACTACCGCACGTTCAAGCCCGAGCGTGACGGCCTGTTCTGCGCCCGTATCTTTGGCCCGACCAAGGACTACGAATGCCTGTGCGGCAAGTACAAGCGCATGAAGTACAAGGGCATCATCTGCGAAAAGTGCGGCGTGGAAGTCACCCTCGCCCGCGTTCGCCGTGAGCGCATGGGCCACATCGAGCTGGCCTCGCCGGTCGCTCACATCTGGTTCCTGAAGTCGCTGCCCTCGCGCATCGCCATGATGCTCGACATGCCGCTGAAGGACATCGAACGCGTCCTGTACTTCGAATACTACATCGTCACCGAGCCGGGCCTGACCCCGCTGAAGCAGCACCAGCTGCTGAGCGAAGACGACTACATCCGCGCCCAGGACGAGTACGGCGACGACAGCTTCACCGCCGAGATCGGCGCCGAGGCCGTCCAGAACCTGCTGAAGGCCATCGACCTCGAAAAAGAGGCCGAGCGTCTGCGCGAGGAACTGGCCGGCACCGTGTCGGACATGAAGCAGAAGAAGTTCAGCAAGCGCCTGAAGATCCTGGAAGCCTTCCAGGAGTCGGGCAACCGTCCCGAATGGATGGTGCTGACGGTCGTTCCGGTCATCCCGCCGGAACTGCGTCCGCTGGTGCCGCTGGACGGCGGCCGCTTCGCGACGTCCGACCTGAACGACCTCTATCGCCGGGTCATCAACCGTAACAACCGTCTGAAGCGCCTGATCGAACTGCGCGCGCCCGACATCATCATCCGCAACGAGAAGCGGATGCTGCAGGAGTCGGTCGACGCCCTGTTCGACAACGGCCGTCGCGGTCGCGTCATCACGGGCGCCAACAAGCGCCCGCTGAAGTCGCTGGCCGACATGCTGAAGGGCAAGCAAGGCCGCTTCCGTCAGAACCTGCTCGGCAAGCGCGTCGACTACTCGGGTCGTTCGGTCATCGTCGTGGGTCCGGACCTGAAGCTGCACGAGTGCGGCCTGCCCAAGAAGATGGCTCTGGAGCTGTTCAAGCCGTTCATCTACGCGCGCCTGGACGCCAAGGGCCTGTCGGGCACCGTCAAGCAGTCCAAGCGCATGGTCGAGCGCGAGCAGCCCCAGGTGTGGGACATCCTCGAAGAGGTGATCCGCGAGCACCCGGTCCTGCTGAATCGCGCCCCGACGCTTCACCGTCTGGGCATCCAGGCGTTCGAACCGAAGCTGATCGAGGGCAAGGCCATCCAGCTGCACCCGCTGGTCTGTGCCGCGTTCAACGCCGACTTTGACGGCGACCAGATGGCCGTGCACGTCCCGCTGAGCCTGGAAGCTCAGCTGGAAGCGCGCGTCCTGATGATGTCGACCAACAACATCCTGTCGCCCGCCAACGGTCGCCCGATCATCGTGCCGTCGCAGGACATCGTCCTGGGTCTGTACTACCTGTCGGTCGCTCGCGAAGGCGAGCCGGGTGAAGGCAAGATCTTCGCCGACCTGGGCGAAATCGAAGCCGCCATGGACGCCGGCGTCGTGTCGCTGCACGCCAAGATCAAGTCGCGCTTCACCGAAATGGACGCCGATGGCGTGGCTCGCCGCCGCGTGATCGACACCACGCCGGGCCGTATGAAGATCGCCGCCCTGCTGCCGCGCCACCCCGCGATCGGTCACCGACTGATCGAGAAGGCGCTGACCAAGAAGGAAATCGGCAACCTGATCGACGTCGTCTACCGCCACTGCGGTCAGAAGGCGACGGTGATCTTCGCCGACCAGGTCATGGGCCTGGGCTTCAAGGAAGCCGCCAAGGCCGGCATCTCGTTCGGCAAGGACGACATCATCATTCCGAAGCGCAAGGAAGCGATCGTCGCCGAGACGCGCGCCCTGGCCGAGGAATATGAACAACAGTACGCCGACGGCCTGATCACCAAGGGTGAGAAGTACAACAAGGTCGTTGACGCCTGGGCCAAGGCCACCGATCGCGTCGCCGACGAGATGATGGCCGAGCTTCAGACGAAGCATAAGGACGAGAACGGCCGCGAGAAGGAAATCAACGCCATCTACATGATGGCCCACTCCGGCGCCCGTGGTTCGCAAGCCCAGATGAAGCAGCTGGGCGGCATGCGCGGCCTGATGGCCAAGCCCTCCGGTGAGATCATCGAGACCCCGATCGTCTCGAACTTCAAGGAAGGCCTGACCGTTCAGGAGTACTTCAACTCCACCCACGGCGCCCGTAAGGGTCTGGCCGACACCGCGCTGAAGACCGCCAACTCGGGTTATCTGACCCGTCGTCTGGTCGACGTCGCGCAGGACTGCATCATCGTCGAGGAAGACTGCGGCACCACGAAGGGCATCACCCTTCACGCCGTGGTCGAAGGCGGCGACGTGCTGGTCTCGCTGGGCACCCGCGTCCTGGGCCGCTTCACGGCCGAGGACGTCAAGGATCCGTCGACGGGCGAACTGGTCGCTCCGGCCGACACCTACATTGACGAGAACATGGCCGACGCCATCGAGGCGGCGGCTGTCCAGTCGGTGAAGGTCCGCTCGGTCCTGACCTGCGAAGCCAAGATCGGCGTCTGCGGCGCCTGCTACGGCCGCGACCTGGCCCGCGGCACCCCGGTCAACATCGGTGAAGCTGTCGGCGTCATCGCCGCCCAGTCGATCGGTGAGCCGGGCACGCAGCTGACTATGCGTACGTTCCACATCGGTGGTACGGCGCAGGTGGCCGAGCAGTCGTTCTTCGAAAGCAGCAACGACGGTGTCGTCCGCGTCAGCGGCGCGACCGTCACCGCTTCGGACGGCGCCCTGGTCGTGATGAGCCGCAACACCTCGGTGAGCGTGCTGGTCGACGGCAAGGAACGCGAGAACTACAAGCCGCCGTACGGCGCGCGCCTGAAGGTGAAGGACGGCGACACGGTCAAGCGCGGTCAGCGCCTGGCCGACTGGGACCCCTACACCACGCCGATCATCACCGAAGTCGGCGGCCGCATCCGCGCCGAAGACCTGGTGGACGGCTTCTCGGTCCGCGAAGAAGTCGACGAAGCGACGGGCATCGCCCAGCGCGTCATCGCCGACTGGCGTGCGTCGGCCCGCGGTTCGGACCTGCGTCCGGCCATGGGTGTGCTGGCCGAGGACGGCTCGTACAAGCGTCTGTCGAACGGCGGCGAGGCTCGCTACCTCCTGTCGGTCGGCGCCATTCTCTCGGTGGCCGACGGCGACGAAGTGAAGCCGGGTGAAGTCATCGCCCGTATCCCGACCGAAGGCGCCAAGACCCGGGACATCACCGGTGGTCTGCCGCGCGTCGCCGAACTCTTCGAAGCCCGCCGTCCGAAGGACTGCGCGGTCATCGCGGAAATGGACGGCCGTGTCGAATTCGGCAAGGATTACAAGAACAAGCGCCGGATCAAGATCACTCCGGACGTCGACGCCGACGGCAACCAGCCCGAAGCGGTCGAGTTCCTGATCCCGAAGGGCAAGCACATCGCGGTGCATGATGGCGACTACATCACGCGCGGCGAGTACATCATCGACGGCAACCCGGATCCGCACGACATCCTGCGCATCCTGGGCGTCGAGGCCCTGGCCAACTTCCTCGTCGACGAGATCCAGGAGGTCTATCGACTGCAGGGCGTGCCGATCAACGACAAGCACATCGAGACGATCGTTCGTCAGATGCTGCAGAAGGTCGAGATCATCGAGCCCGGCGACACCGGCCTCATCAAGGGCGACCACCTTGATAAGCCGGAGTTCGACAAGGAACAGGACAAGGCGATCGCCCGCGGCGGCCGTCCGGCTGTGACCCAGCCGGTGCTGCTCGGCATCACCAAGGCCTCGCTGCAGACCAAGAGCTTCATCTCGGCCGCGTCGTTCCAGGAAACGACCCGCGTCCTGACCGAAGCCTCGGTGCACGGCAAGACCGACACCCTGGAAGGCCTGAAGGAAAACGTCATCGTGGGTCGCCTGATTCCCGCTGGTACGGGTTCCTACCTGCGCAGCCTGCAGCGCGTCGCCGCCAAGCGCGACGAGCAGCTGGCCGCTCAGCGCGAAGAAGCGATGGAGCCGCTGCCGGCGGAAATCGCGCTCTCGGACGCCGAATAGGCGTCCGAGACAGGCTGGAAACCTGGATGCCGATAGGCATCCAGGGCGGACGCCGAGTAATCGGCGGCTGACGACCTTACAGGTTGTGCTAGACAAGGAGCGGTTGGGGAAACCCGGCCGCTCTTTTGTTTTGTGCGGTCGCCGGGGGCGGCCGGATGTCGGGGGACGTCCATGCTTCGCAGCATCTCGATGGCGGCGGTCGCGGCCGTCCTGTGCTTGGCCGCCTGCGCGCCGGAGATCCCGCCGGACCCCAAGCCCTCTGACGGCTTCACCGGCGCCGAGAAGGCGGCGGTCGACGAGGTGTTCTCGATCATCTCCGCCACCTTCCCCGAGCCCCAGGAGGTGCTGTTCCGCGACCCCCTGGTCAGCGACGTCGAAGGGGAGGGACGGTTCGTCTGCCTGGATGCGGCCATGCCGGGCGATCGCTGGACGGGCTTCGTCGCCACCAAGGCCCAGAACGAAGAGGCCTATCACGTGGTCCGGGAGAAGGACGCCCTGTCGCCCAAGGCCAGGCCGCAGTGCCGGGCGCTGGTGCTCAAGTATCTGGGGGAGCAGGACGTCGACTGGTACGACGCCGAGGTCGCCTACAACAAGGCCGGCTGCGCCCACCTGGACACCGCCTACTGGGAAGCCTGGAAGCTGGCCTGCAACGGCAAGATCACCCGGCCCGCCAAGACGCCGAAGCCCGCCGCCTAGATTTGGCAACCTTCGGTGGAAATGTGACGTATTGTAAAAAGACTCTCGTTATTTCAGCGCGTTAAATGAAATTTCAGCCGGGCGGGCTGAAAAGGAGTGCAAATTCCTTCCTCTCGCCCGGACCCCATGCGCTCGGACATCTCCACCAAGGTCAGCCTGACCATCGCCGCCGCTTTCGCCGTTCTGCTGGCCGGGCTGCTCGCCGTGGTCGCCTGGAGCTCGCTCGGCTTCGCCAAACGCCAGGCCGTGGCCCAGCAGGAAACCAGCATGCGCGTGGCCTGGGACGTCATCGGCCGCCAGGGCCAGGCGTTCCGCCGCGAGGGCGACCAGCTGCTGATCGGCGATCATGCGCTGAACGGCGACCTGGCCGGCGTCGACCGCGTCAAGGCCCTGGCCGGGGGCGTGGCCACCGTGTTCGCCGGCGACAAGCGCATCAGCACCAACGTCGAAAAGCCGGACGGCTCGCGCGCCGTCGGCACCAGCCTGGCCCAGGGCCCGGTCTATGACGCGGTGCTCGGCCGCGGCGAGCCCTATCGCGGCGAGACCAAGATCCTCAAGCGCGACTATTTCGTCGCCTACGACCCGATCAAGGACGCTTCGGGCCAGGTGATCGGCGTGATGTTCGTGGGCGTGCCCAAGGCCGACTATTTCGGTCCCGTCTATCGCCAGCTGGCCTGGCTTGGCGTGGCCGGCGTGCTGCTGGGCATGGCCGGCGGCGTCGCCTCGGTGCTGACCGTCCGCCGCCAGCTGGCGCCGCTGAAGACCCTGCGCGAGGCCATGGCGCGCCTGATGAAGGGCGACCTGAACGTCGCCCTGCCGTTCGCCGGCCGCCGCGACGACATCGGCCTGATGGCCGACGCCGTGCACGCCTTCCGTGACGACGCCGAGGCCAAGCGCCGCATCGAGGCCGACGCCGCCAGCCAGCGCGACCAGGCCGAGGCCGACCGCGCCGCCGCCCAGGCCCGCGACGCTCGTTCGGCGCGCGAGCAGAGCCAGGTGGTCGACAGCCTGGCCCAGGGCCTGGGCCGCCTGTCGAACGGCGACCTGACGGTCCGCCTCGACCAGCCCTTCGCCCACGACTACGAGGGCCTGCGCAGCGACTTCAACCAGGCCGTCGAGCGCCTGGAAGCGGCGATGAGCTCGGTGGTCGACGCGGTCGGCGCCCTCAACGCCGGCGCGGGCAGCATCGCCGACGCCTCGTCCGACATCTCCGACCGCACCGAGCAGCAGGCCGCCAGCCTGGAAGAAACGGCCGCGGCCCTGGAAGAGATCACCGTCACCGTCCGCCGCACGGCCGAAGGCGCCCGCGGCGCGCACATGGCCGTGCGCGAGGCCCAGACCGAAGCGGGCCGTTCGCGCAGCGTGGTCGACGAGACCATCGCCGCCATCGGCGGGGTCGAGGCCTCGTCGCACCAGGTGGGCCAGATCGTCGGCGTGATCGACGAGATCGCCTTCCAGACCAACCTGCTGGCCCTGAACGCGGGCGTCGAGGCGGCTCGCGCCGGCGACGCCGGCAAGGGCTTCGCGGTCGTGGCGCAGGAAGTGCGGGCGCTCGCCCAGCGCTCGGCCGAAGCGGCCAAGGAGATCAAGGTCCACATCGCCGACAGCGCCCGCCAGGTCGAGGCCGGCGTGAAGCTGGTCGGCCGCACGGGCGAGGCCCTGCAGAAGATCGTCGCCCAGGTCGAGGCCATCGACGGCATCGTCAGCCAGATCGCGGCCGGCGCGCAGGAGCAGTCGGTCGGCCTGTCGCAGGTCAACACCGCCGTGAACCAGATGGACCAGGGCGCCCAGCGCAACGCGGCCCTGATCAGCCGCTCGGCCGGCGACAGCCGCAACCTGGTGACCGCCGCCGACGAACTGTCGGGCATGGTGGCGCGCTTCCGCACCTCGCAGGCGGCCGCGCCGGGCCTGCGCCGCGCAGGCTGAGGGCAGGGGGCGTCAAGCTTCACTGTGAGCTTGACGCAAGACTGGGTCTCGCCTTGAGTGCATGGCGCTGACGGGTGTCGTCACGCGTGTGCTTGGGGGCGAGCGTTGCTTGGGAAATTCGGGGCCGCGGCCCTTCTGTCGATCCTTTCGGTTCAGGCCGCGGGGGCGCAGGGGGCGGCGCCCGCTTCGGCGTTCGGGCGGCTGCCGGCCGTGCAGGACGCGGCCATGTCGCCGGCCGGCGACCAACTGGCCATCATGGGCGGGGGCCCCGTGGCCCGCACGGTTCGCTTCGCCACCATCGACAAGCCCGGAGAGGCGCTGCTGGGCCTGGGCGACATCCAGACCATGGACGTGCGCTGGGTCGGCGAGAACTACGCCCTCGTCCGCGCCGCCTATTGGCAGAGCACCGGGCCGCGCAACGCCTACCGGTTMGAGCGCAACATCGTCGTCGACAACAAGGGCAAGGTGATCAGCCAGCTGCTGGAGGGCGACAGCCCTTCGGTCTACGCGCTGAGCCAGCCGGTGCTGGGCGTGGTCGACGGCGAGAAGCCCAAGGCGCTGGTGCTGGGCCTCGAGGAGCTGGTCGACAACGGCGAGGGCAATCTCAACACCCGCCTGGTCCGCAAGGGCGTGGTCAATCCGCTGGTCTGGACGCTCTGGCGGGTGGACGTGGTCAGGGGGCGCGGCAACATCGCCGAGCGCGGCACGCCCGACACCAAGACCTGGAGCGTCGACGCCACGGGCGAGGCGCGCGTGCGGATCGACGAGGACGCCCTCAATCACAAGACCACGCTTTACGGCCGGGCCAAGGGCGAGAAGATCTTCAAGCTGCTGGCCAGGCTCGACGGCGACACCGGCTACATGGGCTATTCCGACACCGAGGACGCGGCCTACGTCGTCGAGACCGCCGCCGACGGCGCCTCGCAGGTCGTGCGCCGGCGCCTGGCGGGCGGCGCGGCCGAGCCGGTGGGCAAGCCGGTCAGGAACCTCGATGTCGGCATGCTTTGGGACCAGAACCTGACCACCCCGGCGGCCATCGTCTCGGGCGGCGAGCGGCCGACCTACGAATGGCTGGATCCCCAGCTGGCCGGCGTCCACGGCTCGCTGTCGCGACTGTTCAAGGGGCGCGACGTGCTGCTGACCGGCTGGTCGAAGGACCGCACCCGGTTCGTCCTGCGGGTGACGGCGCCGGACCAGCCGGCCGTCTGGCATCTGTACGACAAGGCCCGCAAGGAGATCTCGCCCCTGGGCGAGGAGTATCCCGAGCTGAAGGACCAGCCGATGGGGCAGACCCGCTGGCTGACCTACAAGGCCCGCGACGGCCTGGAGATCCCGGCCTATCTGACCCTGCCGCCGGGCGCGCCGGCGAGCGGCGGCAAGCTGCCCCTGGTGGTGCTGCCGCACGGCGGTCCGGCCGCGCGCGACCGCTTCGACTTCGACTGGTGGGTCCAGTTCCTGGCCTCGCGCGGCTATGCCGTGCTGCAGCCGCAGTACCGGGGCTCGGCCGGCTTCGGCGACGCCTTCCAGAAGGCCGGCGAGCGCGAGTGGGGCGCCAAGATCCAGGCCGACCTGCTGGACGGGATCGCCAGCCTGGGGGCGGAGGGGGTGATCGATCCGGCCAGGGTCTGCATCGCCGGCGCCAGCTTCGGCGGCTATTCGGCCCTGGCCGGTGCGACCCTGAACCCCGACGCCTATCGCTGCGCGGTGTCGGTCAACGGCGTGGCCGACCTGCCCCAGATGCTGAGCGAGACGGTGACGGCCTACGGCCAGGAATCGAACTCGTTCCGCTACTGGCGCAGCGTCATCGGCTCGACCGCCAACGACCCGACGGCCCTGACCTCGATCTCGCCGGCCCGGCGGGTGACCAAGGCCACCCCGCCGGTGCTGCTGGTCTGGGGCGAGCGCGACACCACCGTGCTGCCCGCCCAGTCCGAGCGGATGCGCGACTCGTTGCGGGCCGCCGGCCGTCCGGTCGAGACCGTGGTGCTGGAGAAGGACGACCACTACCTGTCCAGCTCCGCGGCCCGCACCCGGATGCTGGAGGCGACCGAGCAGTTCCTGGCCAAGCACCTGCCGGTGAAGCCGTAGGGAAGGGCGCTAGTCCTTCTTCGCCTTCTTCTGCTTCATCTCCAGCAGGCGCAGCTGCTGCTGGGTGGCGTCGCGCTGGCGGCCCAGGCCGTCCTGCTCCAGGCCGCCGACCATCGGGATGTCCTTGCCGCGGCCGGGGCCGTCGCGGCTGCGATGGTCGACGCCGGGGCCCATGGGCGCGTCGCGATAGGCGCGCTCGGCCTCCTGGCGCAGCGCCTGCATGTCGAGGTCGCGGCGTTTTCCGGCCTCGATGGGGGCGGCGTATTCGGGCGCCTTGCGGGCGGCCTCGCCCCAGCGCTCGTCGCAGCGTTCCCGCTCACGCCGGTTGAGGCCGACGGCGCGGTCGTTGGCGCAGCCCGTGCTGCTGCCGCGCAGGGCGCTCTTGAGGTCGCCGCCGGGCTGGGCGGCGGGCAGGGGAGCCGGATGGCTGGCCGACCCGCGATCGCGCGCCCCGGCCGAGGGGGCGGCCACGAAGGGGGAGGGGGCGATTCCCGACGGCGCCGGGCGTCGCGCCTCCCGTGGAATCGGCTGGGCGGCGGCTGCCGCCGGCGCGGCTTCGGCGGCTTCCCGAGGCGTCTCGCGAGGGGTCTGGGTCATCAGTTCGATGGTCACGGTCGAGACCGTGTCCTGGTCGGGGAACACCGCCCGCACGGGCAGGGCCAGCCAGGCCAGCACCGCCATGTGCACGACCGCCGATCCGCCCGCCACCGCCCAGAACCGCTTGTCGGGCTTGGCTTCGGCGGGGCGATCCAGCAGAAGGGTTATCGACCGCGCGGCGGCTTCGACCACGAAGAACTCGACGACAAGGGAGGGTTGCAGGTCCAGGCTGGCGATCGCTGATGGCGAAAGCGTGGCCGTCTCGCTGGGCGAGTAAACGTCCCATTAACCGACGCAGAAGGCGACGATTGACGTGGAGCGCCTTCGCGAGTAGGTTCCGCGCTCTTTTCGAGGTGGGTCTTGCGCCCGTCCTGATGAGCGTCCGTCCCTTAACCGACGGCAGGCCCGCCGGAACGCTTTTCGCGTCCCGGCGAGTTTCGTGTTTATCGGGTCTCCAATCGGAGCCTTGAAGCCGGAAAGAACAACGACAAGGACCCTGAAGCGCTTCGGCCGAAAGGCACACGCTTCCATCAGAGCAGAGACTTAATGCCTACCGTCAACCAGCTCATCCGCAAGCCGCGCTCTCCGAAGCCGGTCCGGAACAAGGTGCCCGCCCTGAAGGGCTGCCCCCAACGTCGCGGCGTCTGCACCCGCGTCTACACGACGACCCCGAAGAAGCCGAACTCGGCTCTGCGTAAGGTCGCCAAGGTCCGTCTGACCACCGGCATCGAAGCCGTGTGCTACATCCCGGGCGAAGGCCACAACCTGCAGGAGCACTCGGTGGTGCTCATCCGCGGCGGCCGCGTCAAGGACTTGCCCGGCGTTCGCTATCACATCCTGCGCGGCGTCCTCGACACCCAAGGTGTCAAGGATCGTAAGCAGCGTCGTTCGCTCTACGGCGCCAAGCGTCCGAAGTAAGGAAGAAGAAGAATGTCCCGCCGCCGTCGCGCCGAGAAGCGTCAAGTCCTGCCGGACCCCAAGTTTGGGGATCTGGTCGTCACGAAGTTCATGAACTACGTGATGTACGAAGGCAAAAAAGCCGTTGCCGAAAACATCATCTACGGCGCCTTCGACATCCTGGAAGCCAAGCGCAAGGACCAAGGTCCGCTTGAAACCTTCCACTCCGCCCTGGACAACGTCGCCCCGGCGATCGAAGTCCGTTCGCGCCGCGTCGGCGGCGCCACGTACCAAGTGCCGGTTGAAGTCCGTCCGGACCGTCGCCGCGCCCTGGCCATCCGTTGGCTGGTGACCGCCGCTCGCAAGCGCGGTGAAAACACCATGACCGAAAAGCTGGCTGGTGAGCTGCTCGACGCTTCGAACAACCGCGGCACCGCCGTGAAGAAGCGCGAAGACACCCACAAGATGGCTGAAGCCAACCGGGCCTTCTCGCACTACCGCTGGTAAGCTTTCTTACCAGCACCCTTTCAGGCGCGGGCGGTTTGCKATAAACCGCCCGCGCCGCACGTTTAAATCCCGGTCGTGTCCGTCAGGGCCGCCCCGTTTCGCAGAGCGATCGCTATGCCCCGCACGCATAAAATCGAAGACTACCGCAACTTCGGCATCATGGCCCACATCGACGCGGGCAAGACGACGACGACCGAGCGGATCCTGTATTACACCGGTAAGTCGCACAAGATCGGTGAAGTCCACGATGGCGCCGCCACCATGGACTGGATGGAGCAGGAGCAAGAGCGCGGCATCACCATCACGTCGGCCGCGACGACCGCTTTCTGGAACGACAAGCGCCTCAACATCATCGACACCCCCGGGCACGTCGACTTCACCATCGAAGTCGAGCGCAGCCTGCGCGTCCTCGACGGCGCCGTGACGGTGCTGGACGGCAACGCCGGCGTCGAGCCGCAGACCGAAACCGTCTGGCGCCAGGCCGACAAGTACAAGGTTCCGCGGATCGTGTTCGTCAACAAGATGGACAAGATCGGCGCCGACTTCGACAAGTCGGTCGAGTCGATCCGCGACCGCCTCGGCGCCAAGGCCGTGCCGATCCAATTCCCGATCGGTTCGGAAAGCGCCCTGAAGGGCCTGGTGGACCTGGTCCGCATGAAGGCCGTGGTCTGGGACAACGACGGCCTGGGCGCCTCGTACCGCGACGAAGAAATCCCGGCTGACCTGCTGGACAAGGCCGTGGAAGCCCGCGCCTACCTGGTCGAGAACGCCGTCGAGCTCRATGACGACGCGATGGAAGCCTATCTGGGCGGCGAAGAGCCCTCGGAAGAAACCATCAAGAAGTGCATCCGCAAGGCCGTGCTGACCGGCGCCTTCTACCCGATCCTCTGCGGCTCGGCCTTCAAGAACAAGGGCGTGCAGCCCCTGCTCGACGCCGTCGTCGACTACCTGCCGTCGCCGGTGGACATCCCGCCGACCAAGGGCATCGACTTCAAGACCGAAGAAGAGATCACCCGCAAGGCCTCGGACGAAGAGCCGCTGTCGGTTCTGGCGTTCAAGATCATGGACGACCCCTTCGTCGGTTCGCTGACCTTCTGCCGCATCTACTCGGGCAAGATGGAAACCGGCATGAGCCTGCTGAACTCGACGCGCGACAAGCGCGAGCGGGTCGGCCGCATGCTGCTCATGCACTCCAACAACCGTGAAGACATCAAGGAAGCCTACGCCGGCGACATCGTCGCCCTGGCCGGCCTCAAGGAAACCCGCACGGGCGACACCCTGTGCGATCCGCTGAAGTCGCCGGTGATCCTGGAGCGCATGGAATTCCCGGCCCCGGTTATCGAAATCGCCGTCGAGCCCAAGTCGAAGGCCGACCAGGAAAAGCTGGGCGTCGCCCTGCAGAAGCTGGCCGCCGAAGACCCGTCCTTCACCGTCTCGACCGACCACGAGTCGGGCCAGACGATTCTGAAGGGCATGGGCGAGCTGCACCTCGACATCAAGATCGACATCCTGAAGCGCACCTACAAGGTCGAAGCCAACATCGGCGCGCCGCAGGTGGCCTACCGTGAATCGCTGGGCCGTAAGGTCGACATCGACTACACGCACAAGAAGCAGACCGGTGGTACGGGCCAGTTCGCCCGCGTCATGATCACCTTCGAACCGGGCGAGCCGGGTTCGGGCTTCGTGTTCGAGTCGGCCATCGTCGGCGGCGCCGTGCCGAAGGAATACATCCCGGGCGTCCAGAAGGGCCTGGAATCGGTCAAGGACAACGGCCTGCTGGCCGGCTTCCCGCTGATCGACTTCAAGGCGACCCTGACCGACGGCAAGTTCCACGACGTCGACTCGTCGGTCCTGGCCTTCGAAATCGCCTCGCGCGCCGCCTTCAAGGAACTGCGCGAGAAGGGCAACCCGAAGCTGCTCGAGCCGATCATGAAGGTCGAGGTCGTGACCCCGGAAGAGTACCTGGGTTCGGTCATCGGCGACCTGAACAGCCGTCGCGGCATGATCCAGGGCCAAGACATGCGCGGTAACGCGACTGTCGTGAACGCCTTCGTTCCGCTGGCCAACATGTTCGGCTACGTGAACGCCCTGCGCGGCATGTCGCAAGGCCGCGCCCAGTTCAGCATGGTCTACGACCACTACGATCCGGTGCCGCAACACGTCGCCGACGAAGTGATCAAGAAGTACGCCTAAGCCTTTCCTCGCGGAAAAGCCTAGACGCCGGAATGGGAAGGGGCTCTATGGGCCCCTTCCGACCAACCCCAGACGTCCAACCGTTTTGATAAAGGCCCCTCTGGGGTCCTGGAGCTAAGAAGATGGCCAAGGAAAAGTTCGAACGCACTAAGCCGCACTGCAACATCGGCACCATCGGTCACGTTGACCATGGCAAGACGACGCTGACGGCCGCGATCACGATCACGCTGGCGAAGTCGGGCGGCGCGACCGCCAAGAACTACGCCGACA
>NZ_JBFTJR010000079.1:0-18810 GCF_056395525.1 Caulobacter sp. 10L414 | reverse complement strand
CCACGAACAGACCCTGTCCCGCCTTCCCGAGACCTTCTTGCGGCCCCGCTCGATGC
The DNA here is from genome assembly GCF_056395525.1 of Caulobacter sp. 10L414. Taxonomy (NCBI): domain Bacteria; kingdom Pseudomonadati; phylum Pseudomonadota; class Alphaproteobacteria; order Caulobacterales; family Caulobacteraceae; genus Caulobacter; species Caulobacter sp. 10L414. The sequence goes on along the minus strand of NZ_JBFTJR010000079.1, from coordinate 18,754 downwards.
GGTCCTCGCCACGCTTGGGCCGGTACCAAGAGCCCTCCCCATGGCGGGGACGGCTTTGATTATGACCCGGGTTTCAGCSCGTCTGATTGAATTGGCTGAGAAAGTTGTAGAGCGTTGGATCGGTTGGGTTCTTTTCGACGAACGCCGGGGATCCACGCTGCTCTATCCCCGTCCGCCTTCCTGTTCCTTCTCCCTGGAGGGAGAAGGCAGCCTGCGAAGCAGGTCGGATGAGGGGTTAGGGACGGTCGACGGCGTGCCGGCACGCCGGTTGGCGGCGTAACCCCTCACCCTCCCAGGCTATCGCCTGGGCCCCTCCCTCTCCCCTCCGGGAGAGGGTTTGGGGGGCGATCCCAAGCGTTCGGGAAGCTGAAAACGCCCCCTCCGGCCCTTCGGGCTGCCTCTCCCGGAGGGGGAGGATCATTGCCGTCATACCGCGGCCGGCGCGGGGGTCAGGGCGCGGACGGCGGCGATGATGGGGTCGGCTTCGGTGCGGACCAGCCAGTCGGGGCTGACGTCGGCGAAGCGGACGACGGCCTGGCGGTCGATCACCACCACGGCCGGCTGCGGCAGCTCCCACGTGCCCGTGCCGGTGACGTCGCCGATGAAGCCGCCCTTGGCGCGCTGGGCGTCCTGGCTGGCCTGGTCGGCGGTGTAGAGCACCCCGAACCGGCGCCCGAGCGCGTTGTCGGGGTCCGATGCCACCTTGTAGCTGAGGCCATGTCGCGCGCGGATCTCGCCCAGGCGGTCGGGGACCTGCGGGCTGACGGCGACCAGGGTCGCGCCGATCGCCTTCAGGGCCGGGGCCAGGCGCTCCTCGTAATAGGGCAAGGCGATGTTGCAGGCGGGACAGCCGGCGAAGCGGAAGAACACCAGCACCGCCGGCCCCTTGGCGGTCAGGCCTTCCAGGGTCAGGTCGCCGCCCTCGACGTCCTTCAGCACGAAGGGCGCGACCTTGTCGCCGACCTTGACCCATTCGTCGGGATCGGCCGCCTCGACCAGGCGGGCGCGCTGGTCGATGTTGATCTTCAGCGCCGCCGGGTCCCAGGTGCGGACACGTTCGGCATGCAGCGCGGCCAGGCGTTCGCGCAGGGTCTGATGGCTCATGAAGTCCTCCCGTCCTCGGTTCGAGCGGTGTCGGCGGCGTCGATCGCCATCAGGCGGGCGCGCTCGAAGATCGCCCCCATCCGCCAGTGCTGGTTGGTGTGGGTCGCGGCGTGCTCGTCCCAGCCGCTGTCGCGCCGGAAGCCGCCGACGTCGCCGGTGGCGAGGGCCTGCTGCGCCGTGACGCCGGCGACACGGCCAGTCTCGGGCCAGACGAACAGGGCGTCTTCCGGGCAGTAGAGCTCGCACAGGTAACAGGTCTGGCAGTCGGCCTGGCGGGCGATCACCGCCTTGCCGCCGGGCCCGCGCGCCAGCACGTCGCTGGGACAGACGTCCACGCAGTCGCCGCAACCGCCGCAGCGGTCGTCGATCACGACCTCGATCATGCGACAGCCTCCAGCCTGGTGCTTTCAGGGCTGATCGCCTCGAAGCGGGTGACGACGCGGTCCAGGCCATGCGAGCGCTGGCGCGAGGCCAGTCTCGGATCGAGCCCGGATGCTTCCTCGCGGCGGTGCATGCCCCGGCTCTCGCGGCGCTGCACGGCGCTGACCTTGCTCCAGCGGGCGGCGGCGACCAGGGCGGCGGCCTCGCGGGCCCTGAGCAGCCCCCTGCCCCAGCCGCCGGCGTGGGCGGCGATCTCGCGCCAGGCGTCGTCCAGCCTTTCGCCCGAGGCCCCGAGGTCTGCGCCGGTGCGGAAGATGTTGCGGTCGTAGGCGCCCATCTCGTGGCGGACGACCTGGACGGCGGCGGGAAGGTCGACGCCGGCCAAGCGGCTGGTCGGCCGCAGCCCGGCCTGGCCGATGTGGCGCAGCCGTTCTCGGTGTCGGCGGTGGTCAACGCCACGGGCCCGACCGGCGACGTGACCCGGTCGACCGATCCGCTGCTGCTGGACCTGATCCGGCGAGGCCTGGCCCGGCCCGATCCCTTGCGCCTGGGCCTGGACGTCGACGCCGACAACCGCCTGCTCGACGTGTCGGGCTCGGCGAGCCGCACGCTGCTCGCGGTCGGCCCCGTCACGCGCGGGGCCCGGTGGGAGATCAACGCCGTGCCCGACATCCGCGGCCAGGCCGCGCAGGTGGCGGCGGCGGCCCTGGCGACGGTGCGACGCGGCTAGAGGCAGTACTCATTTGGCCGAGGGCAATGAGTTATCTGTTTCAATAGCTTATAGCAGTTGTCATCCCGGCCGCAGCGCAGCGGAGCGCCGGGATCTCCCACAGTTCAGAACCTGCCGACCTGGGAGATCCCGGCTCTACGGATCGCTGACGCGCTCCTCCGGCCGGGAAGACACGTTTCTTTGCGCGCCAATTGAGTCCAGACCCAAAGTTGGCTCGGCGTTCACTCCCAGGACCGCCCCCAAACCGCCCTTCCCCGCGAAGGCGGGGGCCCAAGCGGGGTCTGCGGGTCGCTCACGGACGCGCCTTGTCCTGAAATACAGCTTGGATCCCCGCCTTCGCGGGGATGCTCGGAGAAAGGGTCGGCACTTGAGCGCGTATCGGGCCCAACCAATTCAATCGCTTACTCCTCGTCATCCCGGAAAGCCCGCAGGGCTTATCCGGGACCCAGGGGCCGGCGCACTGCAGGTGGCTCCTGGGTCCCGGCTCTACGGCCCGCTACGCGGCCCTTCGGCCGGGATGACGCGAAAATTGAGTACGAGCCCTAGAGCTCCAGCGCCGCCGTGTGGATCAGCTCCGACAGCTTGCCGATCGACGGATGCGGCGCGGGGCCGGTGCGGCGCACATAGGCCACCTTGGGCAGGCTGGGCAGGGCCGCCTCGGCGATCGGCTGGGCGTCGGGACGGAACAGGCTGGTGCGGCAGGTCACGGCCAGGCCCGACTGCACGGCCGCCCGCAGGGCCGACAGGCTGGGCGTCTCAAGCGCCACGCGGTAGGGCCGCCGCTCCCGCTCCAGAGCCGCCAGCGCCGCGTCGCGGAACCGGCACGGCGCCTCCAGGATCGCCAGCGGCAGGACGTCCAGTTGGGCCAGATCCGCATCGCCGTGCCAGACCATCGGCACGGTGCGGGCGGCGGCTGGGTCGTCATAGGCTCCCATGCACAGGATCACGTCCAGGCGGTCGCTGCGCAGCAGGTCCAGCAACTCCGGCGAGCCGGCCACCCGCACCTGCAGCTGGGTGTCGGGGTTGAGCTGGGCGAAGCGGGCCAGCACGCCCGACAGCAGCGTCTCGGCGAAGTCCTGCACCAGCCCCACCCTGGCCGGCCCGGCCAGGGCGTCGCCTGTCAGCGCCACCACCGCCCGATCGTTGAGGGCGAGGATATCGCGGGCGTGGCCCAGCAACGTCTGGCCCGCCGGCGTCAGCGACAAGCGCCGCCCCTCGCGGTGGAACAGCGGCGTCAGCACCGTCTCCTCCAGGCGCTTCATCTGCAGGCTGAGCGCCGACTGGGTGACGAAGACCCGCTCGGTGGCGCGCAGCATCGAACCGCTGTCGACGATGGCCACAAAGCTGCGGAGCAATTCGGTCGGAAGGTTGGTCGGCATCTGGCGTCCCGTCTATCCCGTTGAGGAACTCTAATAAGACCCCTGAGGATAAGTCTATTGATCGAGTAGGAATTCAGCGTCCATCTCTGTGAAGCAACGGCGCCCCCGCCGCAACGGTCACAGCGATGGAAGCGACCCGATGTCTTTGGCGATCGCCGATAGAATTTCTTCAGCCAAGCCATGGCGATGGCCGCGCCTCTCCCGCGCCCGCTGGCTGTCGCCGGTGCTGCTTCTGGCCTTGTGGGAGCTGGGATCGCGGTTCGGGGTGATCCCCGAGCGGGTGCTGGCTGCGCCTTCGACGGTGGCCGAAACCTTCTGGGCGCTGACCATCTCGGGCGAGCTGCCCGCCAACCTGCTCGTTTCCCTGGCCCGCGCCGCCGCCGGCCTGTCGATCGCGCTGGTCGTGGCCGTCACCCTGGGCCTGGCGGCGGGACTGTCGCGCCTGGGCGAGACGGCGATCGACCCGCTGATGCAGATCAAGCGGACCATTCCGTCCCTGGCCCTGACCCCGCTGTTCATCGTCTGGTTCGGCATCGGCGAAACGCCGAAGATCGTGCTGATCGCGGTGGCCACCACCTTCCCGATCTATCTGAACCTCTTCGCCGGCGTGCGCGGCATCGACGTGCGCCTGGTCGAGGCCGCCCGCAGCTTCGGCCTGTCGGGCTGGGGCCTGGTGCGCGAGGTGATCCTGCCCGGCGCCCTGCCCTCGTTCTTCGTGGGCCTGCGCTACGCCCTGGGCGTGTCGGTGCTGGTGCTGGTGGTGGCCGAACAGATCAACGCCCAGGCGGGCCTTGGCCACCTGATCAACAACGCCCGCGACTTCATGCGGACCGACATCATCGTCGTCTGCCTGCTCGTCTACGCCCTGCTCGGCCTCGGCGCCGACGCCCTCGTCCGCACGCTGGAGCGCCGCGCTCTGGCCTGGCGGCCCAGCCTCGTGGAGCAATGACCATGGTTCAGCCGCGCATCCGCCGCCGCGCCTTCGACACCGTATCGCCGGCTCCGGCCACCGCGCCGATCGCCCCCGCCGTCAAGCTGACCGGCTTTGTCCGCCAGTTCGGCGCCAACCGGGTGATCGACGGCCTCGACCTGTCGATCGCCCCGGGCGAGTTCGTCGCCCTGCTGGGCGCCAGCGGGTCGGGCAAGACTACCCTGCTGCGCACCCTGGCCGGCCTCGACCCCGTCGGCGACCAGGACGTGACGACGCCCAGCACCCGCGCCGTGGTGTTCCAGGACGCCCGCCTGCTGCCGTGGAAGAAGGTCTGGCGCAACGTCGCGCTGGGCCTGAAGGACAAAGGCGTCCGGGCCAGGGCCGAGGCGGCGCTGCAGGAGGTGGGCCTTGGCCACCGCCTGGACGCCTGGCCCTCCACGCTGTCGGGCGGTGAGGCCCAGCGCACCGCCCTGGCCCGGGCGCTCGTCCGCGAACCTGGCCTGCTGCTGCTCGACGAGCCGTTCGCGGCGCTGGACGCCCTGACCCGGCTGAAGATGCACGACCTCGTCCTGAACCTCTGGAACGAGCACAAGCCAGCCGTGCTGCTGGTCACCCACGACGTCGACGAGGCCATCTCGCTGGCCGACCGGGTGCTGGTGCTGAACAAGGGCCGGATCGCCGCCGAGGAGCACATCGCGCTGGAGCGTCCGCGTGCGCCGGACGCGCGCTTCCAGGCCATCCGCCGCCGGCTGCTGGGCCACCTGGGCGTCGAGGCCCCCGCGCCGCACGAAGGCGCCCTGGTCGCCTTCCCCACCGGCGAGGCCGTGCAGTGAGCAGCATCGCCGCCCGCAAGCTGGAGCCCGCGCCGCACCTGCCCGACCTCGACGCGGTGCTGCCGCGCCTGACGCAGGCCTTCGCCGCCACCGCCGGTCGTCACGACCGCGAGGCCAGCTTTCCCTTCGCCAACTTCCAGGCCCTGCACGAGGCMGGCCTGCTGGCCCTGACCGCCCCGGCGCGCCTGGGCGGCCTGGAAAGCGACCTGCCCACCGCGCTGAAGGTGGTTTCGGCCGTCGCCCGGGGCGAACCGGCCACCGCGCTCGTCCTGGTCATGCAGTACCTGTTTCACGCCTCGGTCGAGGGGCGTTCGGGCTGGCCCGAGCACCTCAAGCAGCGGGTCATCGGCGACGCCATCACGCACGGCGCGCTGATCAACGCCCTGCGGGTGGAGCCCGATCTCGGCACGCCCGCCCGCGGCGGCCTGCCGGCCACCATCGCCCGCCGCACGCCGGAAGGCTGGCGGATCAGCGGCCGCAAGATCTACTCCACCGGCTCATCGGCCCTGACCTGGTTCGTGGTCTGGGCCCGCAGCGACGACGCCGAACCGCTGGTCGGCGGCTGGCTGGTGCGCGCCGACACGCCCGGCGTGGTCATCGAGGAGACCTGGGATCACCTGGGCCTGCGCGCCAGCGCCAGCCACGACGTGATCTTCGAGGACGTGCTGGTCCCGCTGGACCACGCCCTGGACCCGCAGCCCCTGGGCGCCCCGCCGCCCTATCCGGCCAGCTTCGGGACCTGGTCGTCGGTGCTGACGGCGGCGATCTATGACGCGGTCGCACGTTCGGCCCGCGACTGGCTGGCCGACTTCCTGATCAGCCGCAAGCCGGCCAACCTGGGCGCCAGCCTCTCGACCCTGCCCCGCTTCCAGGAGGCGCTGGGCGAGATCGACGGCCTTCTGCTGTCCAACCGCGTGCTGTTGGACAGCGCAGCGAACGGCGAGACGGCGGCCGGCGAGAGCGGCCTCGTCAAGCACCTGGTCACCGAGAACGCCATCACGGTCGTCGAGAAGGCGCTGAAGCTGACCGGCAATCCGGGCCTGACGCGCAACAATCCGCTGGAGCGCCATCACCGCGACGTGCTGTGCGGCCGCGTGCACACGCCGCAGGCCGACGTGGTGCTGACGGGCGCCGGCAGGACGGCCTTCGCCGGACGCGAGGTCGCGCAATGAGCCGTCTCGTCGTCGCCAGCCAACTGCCCGAGGTGTTCAACAGCGTCTTCGCCCAGCATGCGGTGGACGCCGAGATCATCGCCGTGCCGCCGGGCCTGACCACGCCGCTGCCGCCCTCGGCCAAGGTCCTGGTCGCCGCGCCCTTCCGCAAGGCCGGCGGCGTACTGCCCAAGACCCCGCCGCCGGGCTGGCCGTTCGACGTGCGCTGGGTGCAGCTGGTCTCGGTCGGCATCGACTTCTACCCGGACTGGCTGTTCGACGGTCCGGTCGTGACCTCGGCGCGCGGCTCCTCGGCGGTGGCGCTGGCCGAGTTCGCGCTGGCCTCGATCCTCGCCGAAGCCAAGCGCCTGCCCGAGATCTGGATCGACAAGGCCGAACGCTGGACGCCCCAGCCCTTGAAGCTGATCTCGGGCACGACGCTTGGCCTGGTGGGCTTCGGCGCCATCGGCGAGGCCCTGGCCCCGCGGGCCCAGGCGCTGGGCCTGAACGTCATCGCCACCCGCCGCTCGGACAAGCCGATCCCGGTTCCCGGCGTCGAGCGCGTGGCTGACCTGAAGACCCTGTTTTCCCGCAGCGACCACGTGGTGCTGGCCGCCCCGGCGACGCCGGAAACGCAGCGCCTGATCGGCCGCGAGGTGCTGGCCCACGCCAAGCCCGGCCTGCACCTGATCAACATCGCCCGCGGCGCGCTGATCGACGACGACGCCCTGCTGGCGGCGCTGGACGACGGCCGGGTGGCTCGCGCCAGCCTGGACGTGACCTTCCCAGAGCCGCTGACCGACGGGCACCCGTTCTACGGCCACCCCAAGGTGCGGCTGTCGCCCCACACCTCGGTGCACACGCCCGACACCCGCATCAACCTGGCGACCCAGTTCGCCGAGAACCTCGCCCGCTTTCGCGCCGGCGCGCCCCTGGCCGACATCGTCGACCTGTCGCGCGGCTACTGACCACAAGGACCCCTCGCGATGACCGCGATCCCTTCACCGCGCGGCTTCGCCGCCGCCCCGCACCCCGCCAAGATCGAAAGCGTGCTGCCGCCGTTCGGCTCGCGCGAGATCCCCCAGCAGCCGACGATCGAGCTGGAGCGGCTCTATCGCAAGCAGCGCCTGGCCGCCGGCTATCGGCTGTTCGGCCGCTATGGCTTCGACATGGGCGGCGCCGGCCACATCACCGCCCGCGATCCCGAGCTGACCGACCACTTCTGGGTCAACCCGCTGGGCGTGCACTTCTCGCGCATCAAGGTTTCGGACCTGATGCTGGTCAGCCACGAGGGCGAGATCGTGCAGCCGCCCGAGAAGGCCCCGGCCCGCCTGAACCGCGCCGCCTTCGCCATCCACTCGCAGCTGCACGAGGCCCGCCCCGACGTGGTGGCCGCCGCGCACTCGCACTCGCTGTACGGCAAGGCCTGGTCGGCGCTCGGGCGGCTGCTGGACCCGCTGACCCAGGACTCGGCGGCCTTCTACGACGACCACGCCCTGTTCGAGGAGTTTTCGGGCGTGGTGCTCGACACCAGCGAGGGCCAGAAGATCGCCAAGGCGCTGGGCCCCAAGAAGGCGGTGATCCTGCAGAACCACGGGATCCTGACCGTCGGCCAGTCAGTGGAGGCCGCCGTGTGGCGCTATCTGGCGCTGGAGAACGCCTGCCAGGCCCAGCTGCTGGCCGAGGCGGCCGGCCCGACCAAACCGATGCCGCCGGAGGTCGCCAAACACACAGCCGGCCAGGTGGGCACCGAACTGGGCGGCCTGTGGTCGTTCCAGCCCTACTGGGACATCGTCACCGAAGAAGAGCCGGACCTGTTCGACTGATGGCCGGCATTTCGCTTTCCCGCCGCGACCTGATGTCGGGCGGCCTTTCGATCGCGGGCCTGTCGCTGGCGGGCCTGACCACCCTGAACCTGGCGGCCTGCTCGCCCAAGGGCGGCGACAAGGCCGGCTCGCTGGCCGACCTGACGCTGCGCGTGGCGACCTATCGCGGCAATCCCGAGAGCTTCTTCAGCGAGGCCGGCATCGCCGACCCGCCCTACAAGCTGGCCCGCACCCAGTTCGCCGGCGGCAACCTGATCGCTGAGGCGATCAACGCCCGGGCTCTGGACTTCGGCGGCATGAGCGAGATCCCGCCGATCTTCGTCGCCGCCCAGCCGGGCAACCAGGTGCGCATCGTCGGCGTGCTGCAGGGCGACGTGAACAACCAGGTCGTGCTCGTGCCCAAGGGCTCGAGCGCCCGCGACTTCAAGGACCTGAAGGGCAAGCGCGTCGGCTACGTGAAGGCCACGACCTCGCACTACATCCTGCTGCGCCTGCTGCAGGAGGCGGGCCTGGCCTGGAGCGACATCACGCCTGTGGCGCTGAGCCCGCAGGACGGCCTGGCCGCCTTCCAGAGCGGAGCGCTGGACGCCTGGGTGATCTACGGCGTCATCGTCTACCAGGCCCGCGAGGCCGGGGCGCGGGTGCTGCGCACGGCGCTGGGGATCCTGTCGGGCAACTACCTGATCACCGCGGCCAAGGAGGCGCTGGACGATCCCGTCCGCTTCCAGGCGCTGGGCGACTATGTCGGGCGCTACAAGCGGGTGTTCGACTGGATCAACGCCGACGGCGAGCGCTGGGCGCAGGCCCGGGCCAAGGTCACCGGCGTCAAGGCCGAGTATTACGCCCAGGAGTTCCGCGAGAAGTCCTCGCCCAGCATCCTCGGGCCGATCAGCCAGGCGGCCATCGCCTCGCAGCAGGCCGTCGCCGACACCTTCGCCGCCGCCAAGATCATTCCCACGCGGGTCGACGTGCGCCCGCTGTGGGATGACCGCCTCTCATCGTTTCTGAAATGATGTCGAGCAACTCAAATATATCCGATGACTTCGGACGATATGAGCAGAGCTATCCGCTGGATCATTTTATATTCGTTGAGATAAGCGCCCTCACGAAGACAAATCCCCATCGAACAAGCCGGGGATAAATCCGTGCAGACCTTCAAGCTTCAACTTCTCGCATTCACTTCCAGCCTCGCCGTCGCCGGCGGGGCCTTGGCGGCCGAGCCGGCGCCGGCCGCCAATACCGACGACAGCGGCTCGGCCGCCGTCGAGCAGGTGATCGTCACCGCCGAGCGCCGCGCCACCGACCTGCAGAAGACCGCCATCGCCATCTCGGCCTTCGGCCCGCAGGTGCTGGCCGACCGCAAGGTCGACAACATCCGCGACCTGGCCGGCCAGATCCCGAACCTGTCGATCAGCCGCGTCACCATCAGCCACACCACCCAGACCTATGCGCTGCGGGGCGTCGGCGAGGCCGATCCGATCCAGGAGCCGGTGCTGGCCGTCTATGTCGACGACGTCTACGTGCCCCGCCAGATCGGCTCGATGATCGAGTTCAACGACCTGGAACGCATCGAGGTGCTGCGCGGCCCGCAGGGCACGCTGTACGGCCGCAACTCCAGCGCCGGCGCGCTGCGGATCATCACCCGCGATCCGGGCCAGGATTTCCGCGCCAAGGCCGAGGTTGGCCTGGGCAGCTACGGCGCCGTCGACGTGCGCGCCCTGGTCGAAGGCCCGATCGTCGAGGGCAAGCTGGCCGGCAGCCTGTCCTACATCCACCACAAGCGCGACGGGGTGACCTTCGACCCGACGCTGAACCACGACGTCAACCGCATCGACCTGGACGCCTACCGGGCCAAGCTGCGCTGGACGCCGACCGAAAAGCTGAACGTCCTCTTCACGCTGAACGCCCTGCGCGACCGCAGCGACACCCGCAGCTACATCCCGGTCAGGCAGCCGGGCGGCGGTTTCGACAAGCGCCGGTCCTATTCCGAGGTCGAGCCGACCCAGGACCTGGACCAGATCAGCGGCTCGATCCGTGTGCAGTACGCGCTGAACGACAACCTCAAGATCAAGTCGATCACGGCCTACGGCGGCTTCAACCTCAATCCCGTCAACTACGACAACGACGGCGAGGCGGCGCTGATCCAGAAGAACCTGATCCACTACAACGACCAGTACGTCACCCAGGAAGTCCAGCTGAACGGCGACTATGGCCGCCTGACCTTCACCAGCGGGCTGTTCTACCTGCACGAACGCTTCTTCGTGGAGCGCGACGGCTACAGCCGCCGCAACGCCCAATCGACCGATCCGACGGTGACGCCCGGCAACTACAACTTCGCCCGCGCCCACAACGTCACCAACACCGACGCCTACGCCCTGTTCGGCGAGGCGACCTATGCGGTGACCGATCGCTTCAGCCTGACCGGCGGTCTGCGCTGGACCAACGAGGAGAAGGAATTCACCTTCGACAACAAGGTGCTGAACCTGGCGGGCCAGGTGATCGGCCAGTCGATCGCGGGCCGGGCCGACAAGACCTGGTCGGCGATCACGCCCAAGCTGACCGCCCAGTACCAGTGGACGCCGGACGTCTCGCAGTACGTCAGCTACTCCAAGGGCTTCAAGTCGGGCGGCTTCGACAACCGCGCCACGCGCCTCGATCTGGCCACCCTGCCCTTCGCGCCCGAGGACGTGACCACCTTCGAGGCCGGCCTGAAGACGCAAGGCTTCGACCGTCGCCTGCGGGCCAACCTGGCGGCCTTCTACAACGACTACCAGGACCTGCAGGTGTCGTTCTACGACCCGGCCTATGTGGGCAGCCGCCGCGGCAACGCCGGCCAGGCGCACACCTATGGCGTCGAACTGGAAACCGAGGCGCGGCCGACCGAGCGGGTGGGCCTGAACTTCAACGTCGGCTGGCTGTTCGCGGTCTATGACGACTACAAGGGCGCCGGCGGCGCGGGCGTGAACGCCGACGGCAACCGCCTGCTCAACTCGCCGCGCTGGAACCTGTCGGGCGGCGTCACCTGGGATGTGCCGGTGCAGATCCCGGGCGCGGTGCGCGTCGGCTTCGACGCCCAATGGCAGAGCGGCGTGGTCAGCAGCGCCACCCCGGCGGCGGGCGGCCAGAACAACATCCCGTCGCAAGGCTTCCTGAACGGCACGGTCACCTGGACCGCGCCCGACCCGCACTGGGCCGTGCAGCTGTCGGCGCGCAATATCCTGGACAGCGACAAGCCGGTGAGCTCGACCTACACGCCGTCGACTGGGGTCTACTACCTGAACTTCCCCGATCCGCGGACCTGGCTGGTCACGCTGAAGTACGCGCTGTGACGTCATGAGCAACGCGCCCAACCTTTCCCGCCTGGCCAGGTTCGTCGGAAACCTCGGCGCCCTGCTCGACCGCACGGGCGACGAAGCCGAGATCCTGCGCGAAGGCCAGGCTCTGCTGGCCGACCTGATCGCCCAGGACGACTGGCTGCCGCAGGCCTACGCCGAGCCGAACCCGGCCCGCTACCAGCAGTACCTGCTGCATTGCGACAGCCGCGAGCGGTTCAGCGTGGTCAGCTTCGTCTGGGGCCCGGGCCAGGCCACGCCCGTGCACGACCACACGGTCTGGGGCCTGGTGGGCGTGCTGCGCGGCGCCGAGCTGTCGCAGCCCTATCGCCGCGACGGGCAGGCCCTGGTTCCCGACGGCCCGCTCCACCGGCTGGAACGCGGCCAGGTCGAGGCCGTCTCGCCGACGGTGGGCGACGTGCACCAGGTCACCAACGCCTTCGACGACCAGGCCTCGATCAGCATCCACGTCTACGGGGCCAATATCGGCGCGGTCCGCCGCGCCACCTACGACGCCGAGGGACGGGGGAAGCCCTTCGTCTCCGGCTACTCCAACGACACCCTCCCCAACCTGTGGGACCGGTCCAGGCCGGTGCCCGTCGAGGCCGCGCCATGACCCTGCCCGTCGTCACGCCCCGCGAGGTCCGCCAGGACCTGATCGCCCGCCGCGAGATCGCCCTTCTGGACCTGCGCGAGGAAGACCCCTTCGCCAAGGCCCACCCCTTGTTCGCCTCGCAACTGCCGCTCAGCCGGCTGGAGGTCGAGATCCTGGACCGCGTGCCCAGGAAGGAGACGCGGATCGTGCTGTACGACGACGGCGAAGGCCTGGTCTCGCCGGCCGGCAAGCGGCTGGCGGCGCTGGGCTACGGCAACGTCCGGGCGCTGGCGGGCGGCCTGCAGGGCTGGCGGGACGCCGGTTACGAGCTGTTCCAGGACGTGAACTCCTACAGCAAGGCGTTCGGCGAACTGGTCGAGGCGCGGCGGCACACCCCGTCCCTGCCCGCCCAGGAGGTGCAGGCCCGCATCGACGCCAAGGCCGACCAGGTGATCCTCGACGCACGCCGGTTCGAGGAATACGCGACCATGAGCATCCCGGGCGGCGTCAGCACGCCGGGCGCGGAACTGGTGCTGCGAGCCAGGGAGCTGGCGCCCGATCCCGCCACCACGATCATCGTCAACTGCGCGGGCCGCACCCGCAGCCTGATCGGCGCCCAGTCGCTGGTGAACGCCGGCGTGCCCAACCCGGTCTTCGCCCTGCGCAACGGCACCATCGGCTGGACCCTGGCCCAGCAGAGCCTGGAGACCGGCCAGTCGCGCAGGTTCCCCGACGTCTCCAACCAGACGCTCGAGGAGGCCCGGTCCAAGGCCCGCGACGTGGCCTATCGCGCCGGCGTGCGTCGCATAGACGCCGAGGGGCTGGCCGACCTCTCCACCGACCGCAAGCGCACGCTCTATCGCTTCGACGTGCGCACGCCCGACGAGTACGCCAAGGGCCACCTGCCCGGCTTCCGTAGCGCGCCCGGCGGCCAGCTGGTGCAGGAGACCGACGTCTTCGCCCCCGTGCGCGGCGGCCGCATCGTGCTGGCCGACGACCTGGGGCCGCGCGCCGACATGACCGCCTCGTGGCTGGCCCAGCTGGGCTGGGAGGTCTACGTGCTGGAAGGCGGCTTCGAGGGCGAACTGGAGGTCGGCGCCTGGACGCCGGCCCAGCCGCCGCACCTGCCGGTGGTCGAGACCATCCTGCCGCGCGCCCTTTCCGAAGCCCTGGCCGATGAGGCCGTCGTGGTGCTGGACCTCGCCCCCAGCCCCATCCACCGCAAGGGCCACGTGCCCGGCGCCTGGTTCGCCATCCGCGCCCAGCTGGCCGAGGCGCTGGAGCGGATCCCCGAAGACAAGCCGATCGTCCTGACCTCGCCGGACGGGGTACTGGCGCGCCTGGCCGCGCCGGAGCTGGAAGAGATCGCCGACCGGCCCGTGCGCGTGCTCGACGGCGGGACCGCCGCCTGGATCGCCGCCGGCCGGGCGCTGGAGCCGGGCCTCGCCCGCGCCGCCAGCGATCCGACCGACGTCTACAAGCGTCCCTACGAGGGGACCGACAACGCCGCCGAGGCCATGCAGGCCTATCTGGACTGGGAGTTCGGCCTGGTCGACCAGCTGGCCCGCGATGGCAGCCACGGCTTCTTCGTGATCTGAGGCCCCGCCATGACCCTCACCCTCTACATCGCGCCCGGCAGTTCCTCGCTGGCCCCGCTGGTGGCGCTCGAAGAGATCGGCGTCGCCTACGAGGTGCGCCGGCTGGACCTGGCGGCCGGCGACCAGCGCAAGCCGGAGTACCTGCGGGTCAATCCCAAGGGCCGCATCCCCACCCTGCTGGTCGGCGAGGAGCCGGTCACCGAGGTGCTGGCGATCCTGACCTTCCTGGCGCACCGCTACCCGCACAGCGAACTGCTGCCGCTGCTGGAGCCGCTGAAACTGGCCCACGCCTACGAGGTGATGAGCTGGTTCGCCAGCACCGTGCACGTGGCCTTCGCCCAGATCGCCCGGCCCGAACGCTATGCCGACGACGAAGCGGTCAAGGCCGCGCTGGCGACGCCCGGCGAGGCCCGCTTCGCCCGCACCCTGGCCGACATCGAGCGTCTGGCCCAGGCGCCCGGCCCCTGGCTGCTGGGCGAGCATTTCAGCGCCGTCGACGCCTACGCCCTGGTGATCTGGCGCTGGGCCGAGCGCCGCCAGATCGACCTTTCGACCTATCCCGCCTGGAGCGCCAAGGCCGCCCGCGCCTTCGCCCGCCCGTCCGTCGTGCGCGCCCTGCGCAAGGAGACGGCCCAGGCGCCGACCCACGCCCACTGAACCCTTTCATCCGCGCATCGAGGACCATCCCATGAGCGTCGAATTCATCGGTATCATCCACACCCAGAACGTTTCCGAGATCCATCCGCCGGCCGGCCCGGTGATCGACGTCGACTATGTCGAGAAGATCGCCCGCGCCCATGACGAAGGCGGCTTCGATCGCGCCCTGGTGGCCTTCCACTCGACCGGCCCGGAAAGCCAGCTGGTGGTGGCGCATGCAGCTTCCGTCACCAAGAACCTGAAGTTCATGATCGCCCACCGCCCGGGCTTCACCCAGCCGACCCTGGCGGCGCGCCAGTTGGCGACGCTGGACCACTTCACCGGCGGACGCGTGGCCGTGCACATCATCACCGGCGGCTCGGACGAGGAACTGGCCAAGGACGGCGACCACCTGACCAAGGACGAGCGCTACGCCCGCACCAGCGAGTATCTCGACATCGTCCGCGCCGAATGGACCAGCGAAAAGCCGTTCGACTACAAGGGCGAGTACTATCAGGTCGACCAGGGTTTCGGCGCGGTGAAGCCCCTGCGCACGCCGCAGATTCCGGTCTATTTCGGCGGCTCGTCGGACGCGGCGATCCCGGTGGCGGGCAAGCACGCCGACATCTTCGCCCTGTGGGGCGAGACCCAGGCCCAGGTGGCCGAGACCATCGCCCGGGTGCGCCACGCCGCCGCCAAGCACGGTCGCCAGGTGAAGTTCTCGCTGTCGCTGCGCCCGATCATCGCCGACACCGAAGAGGCCGCCTGGGCGCGCGCCGACGAGATCGTCGCCAAGGCCAAGGCCCTGCGCGAGGCCGCCGGCCTGCCGACCAGCGGCCACCGCCCGCCCAACGCCGGCTCGCAGCGCCTGCTGGACGCGGCCGCTCAGGGCTCGCGCCTGGACAAGCGCCTCTGGACCGGCGTGGCGGCGGTGACCGGCGCGGCCGGCAACTCCACGGGCCTGGTCGGCACGCCCCAACAGGTGGCCGAGGCCCTGCTCGACTACTACGACCTGGGCGTGACGACCTTCCTGATCCGCGGCTTTGATCCGGTCGAGGACGCCGTCGCCTACGGCCGCGACCTGATCCCGCTGGTGCGCAGGCTGGTGGCCGAGCGCGAGGCCGCTCCGGCGGCCGCGGCGAGCTGACATCATGGCCCCGTACGACGCCGGCCCGCCGGCGCAGGCGCCCGAGATCGACTTTCGCGACGTGCTGGCCCACCTGGCGAGCGGCGTCGCGATCATCGCCTGCTGGGACGGCGAGGCGCCGCGCGGCCTGCTGGTCAGCTCGATCACCGGCCTCTCGGTCGCCCCGCCCCGCTTCCTGTTCTGCGTGCGCAAGGAGGCGGGGTGCCACGATGCGCTGCTGCGACGCCCCGACCTGTCTGTGGCGCTGCTGGGCGCGGCCGACGATGAGGAGGCGCTGCGCTTCGCCTCCGGCTCGCGGGCCCACGAGCGGTTCGATCCGGGCCGCTGGCGACTGCGCCGGCCGACCCCGCCGGTGTTCGCGGGCGGCGTGGCCCGGGCGGTGTGCCGGGTGGACACCGTGGTCGACGCCGGCGGGCACTCGATCTTCATCGTCGAGGCCGAGCACGTGGGCTTCTCGCCCGGACCGGCGCTGGTGGCCTGGAACCGGAGCCTGACGGCGGTGGGCTGACCCCCTCCGGCCCGATCATCGAAATGCTCTCCCTTCAGGGGGAGGGTCTTCAAGCCGCCGCCCGGATCCTCCGCAGCGCCGTAACCGCCCCCAGACATGCCGCGGCGGCTTCGCGGCCCTTGTTGGCGGCGTCGTCGCGGCTGCGGACGAGGGCCTGGTCGTCGTCGTAGGTGGTGAGCACGCCGAAGGTGATCGGGGTCTCGGTGGCCAGGCCCGCCTGCATCAGGCCGATGCTGGCGGAGAGGCTGATGAACTCGAAGTGGGCGGTGTCGCCCTTGATCACGCAGCCCAGGCACACGACGCCGTCGTAGCGACCGGTGCGGGCCAGCGCCTGGGCCAGCAGCGGCAGCTCGAAGGCGCCCGGCGCGTCGATTACGTCGCCCTCGGCTGCCGGCGCGCCGCCTTCCTGAAGTTCGGCGAGGGCGCCGCGCAGCAGGCCGCCGGTGACCTCGGGGTTGAAGCCGCTGACGACGACAGCGATGCGGGGAACGGAATGGGTCATGGAAGGGGTCCGGTCAGGAGGCGCGCGCCAGGCCGTGGCCCAGCTTGTCGCGCTTGGCGGCGAGATAGGCGGCGTTGTGCGGGGTGACGGGCGCCAGCAGCGGAACCTGCTCGACCACCTCGATCCCGCCGGCGCGCAGGGCGGCGGCCTTGCGCGGGTTGTTGCTGAGCAGGCGCAGGCGATCGACGCCCAGGCTCCTCAGCATGGCGACGGCGGCGGCGTAGTCGCGCGGATCGTCGGCAAAGCCCAGGGCGTGGTTGGCCTCGACGGTGTCGAGCCCTCCGTCCTGCAGGGCGTAGGCGGCGATCTTGTTGGCGAGGCCAAGACCCCTGCCCTCGTGGCCGCGCAGATAGACCAGCGCCCCGCCCTCCTCGCCGATACGGCGCATGGAGGCCTGCAACTGGGCGCCGCAGTCGCAGCGCTGGGAGCCCAGGGCGTCGCCGGTCAGACATTCGGAGTGCACCCGCACCAGCGGCGCCTCGCCCAGCGGTCCGTTCAGCAGCACGAGGTGTTCGACGCCGCTGGTCCGATCGCGGAAGGCGCGAACCTCGAACCGGCCGCCGTGGGCCGACGGCAGATGCGCCGCGGCGACCGGCTCGACCGTCTGGACGCGAAGATGCTCGACCAGTTCGGCGATGGTCAGGATCGGCAGGTCATGACGGGCGCCGAAGACCTCCAGGTCGTCGCGGCGGGCCATGGTCCCGTCGTCGTTCATCACCTCGCAGATGACCGCGGCGGGGGTCAGGCCGGCCAGCCGCATCAGCTCGACCGAGGCCTCGGTGTGGCCGGCGCGGGCGAGCACGCCGCCGGGCACGGCCCGCAGCGGGAAGACGTGGCCAGGCGAGACGATATCGGCGGGCTTTGCGCCCGGCGCGACGGCGGCCTGGATGGTCAGCGCCCGGTCAAAGGCCGAGATGCCGGTGTMGACGCCGACGGCCGCCTCGATCGAGACGGTGAAGGCGGTGCTGCGGCGGGTGCGATTGTCGGCGACCATCGGCGGCAGGCCCAGGCGGTCGACGGCGTCCGGCTCCATGGCCAGGCAGATCAGGCCGCTGGCCGCCTTGGCCATGAAGGCGATGGCGGGGGCGTCGGCGAACTGGGCGCCGAGCACCAGGTCGCCCTCGTTCTCGCGGTCCTCGTCATCGACGAGGATGATCATGCCGCCCGCCTTCAGGCGTTCGAGGGCGTCAGATAGGCGTGACATAGCCGCTCCACGTATTTGGCCAGCACGTCGACCTCGACATTGATCGGGGCGCCGAGCGCGGCGTGCTGCAGGTTGGTGTGGGTCCAGGTGTGGGGGATGATCGTGATCCCGACCGCGAAGCGCCCCTCGGCGTCGGCCGGGCCGACGTGGTTGAGGGTCAGGCTGATGCCGTCGAGGGCGATCGAGCCCTTCTCGACGCAGAAGGCGCGCAAGGCGCCCGGCAGGCTGAGCGTCAGCCGGCGCGAGCCGCCGTCGTCGATCACTTCAGAGAGATGTGCGACGCCGTCGACATGGCCCTGCACGAGATGGCCCGACAGGCGGGTCGACAGGGTCACGGCCCGTTCGAGATTGAGCACCGTTCCGACGCCGGCCGCGCCCAGGCTGGTGCGAGCCAGGGTCTCGGGACTGACGAAGAAGTCGGCCCCGCCGCCGGGATCGTGGCGCACAACGGTCAGACAGACGCCGTTGACCGCGACGCTCTCGCCCAGCGCCAGATCGGGAAAGCCGGTGGCCAGCGACAGGCGCAGGGCGCCGTCCTCGGGGGCGACGGCGACGACCTCGCCCAGGGTTTCGATGATGCCGGAGAACATGGGGCTCCTTCAGCCGGCCTTTGCGCGCGAGAGGATCTCGACGGTGTCGGGACCGCCGCCGCGGGCGGCCTTGGTGATGACGACGCGCTCGTCCCAGAGGTCGGCGGCGAGGAAGGCGGCCGACAGGGTCGGACCAGCCTCGACCAGCGCCTCCAGCGCGCCGCCGTCCGCCAGGTCGGACAGCAGCGCGGGGATGTCGGCGTGGAGGGAGGGGTCGAGGCCGCGCTCGCGGGCGGCGGCCAGATAGGCGGCGGGCGTGCGGCGGCGGCGGTCGAGGATGGCCAGGCGGCGCGGCGCGCGGCGGGGG
>NZ_JBFTJR010000078.1:14796-33648 GCF_056395525.1 Caulobacter sp. 10L414 | reverse complement strand
CTCCGGCCCTCCGGGCCACCTCCCCCAGAGGGGGAGGATCCTAGTCAGCCCTTCACGGCGTAGGAGATCGGAGTCTCGAAGCGGCGGCGGTTCCAGTCGGAGTCGCGGGGGGCCTTGGGGAACGGGGCGGCGGTGGACAGCAGGTCCATGGCCGCCGCGTCGAGCGCGCGGTCGCCGCTGCTCTCGACGATCACCGCCCGCGACATCCGGCCGAAACGGTCGAGGGTGAAGGCGACCACCACCACGCCGCGGGTGCGGCGGCGCTTGAGAGCCTCGGGCATCACCTTGCGCGCCTCGATCCACGACAGCACCTGGGCCGCATAGGGATCGTGGCTCTTGGCCGCCTCGCCGCGCACCTGCGCGGGGGCCCCGCCGCCGGCCGGAGCCGACGCGGCCGAGGTCGCGACCGCCACGGGCGTCGCCGTCGAGGCCGAGCGGATCTCGACGGGCTGGGGCGCGACCTGCGGCGCGGCGATCAGCGGGTCGGGGGCGGGAATCGGAACCGGACGCGGCCGGATCGGAGAAACGGCCCGCATCTCCCTCGGCACGGCCCGCTCGCGCCGCTGGCTGGACGCACGGGACGGCGAGGGCTCGGGACTGGGCGCGATCGCCTCGAACAGCGCCGCCTCCATGGCCGGCGGCTCGGCCAGGCCCGGCATGGCGCGAACAAAGCCCACCAGCCCGACGATGACGGCCGCATGCAGCCCCACCGACACGCCGGCGGCCAGGACCTTGTCCCCGCCCCGCCGGCGCGTCCGGGATCGTCCCAGGCCTATGGATTCCGCGACAGTCATAAGAATGCGTCGCATCTACAGGATGGACGGCCCCGGCACAACGCCCGGGCGGCTACCTAGGCCGCCTTGAGCGCCTCGGGCGCGATGTCCGACGCGAAGGCGGGGTAGAAGGTCGCCAGCATCCGCTCGGCATAGGCCACCAGATTGCAGAAGCCCTCGGCCCGGCGACGGATCGGCGAGTCGAAGAACGGCGTCAGGATCTGGGCCAGCACGCCGAAGACGATGGCGTCGACGCTGGTCGGCGCCGGCCCCATCATGAAGGCCTTGTCGCCGAGCATCTCCGACAGGGCGGTCAGCGACCACGAGGCCAGCTCGACGATCTCGTCGGGCGCATGGCGTCCGATCCCGACGGCCTTGAGGTTGGCCTCGACGGCATCCAGCAGCCCCGCCTTCAGGTCCTGGCGCATGGCTTCGGGCGCGCCGTCGAACCAGCGGGCCGGCCCCTTCTCGAAATTGTCGAAGTCGAAGAAGCGGAAGTAGCAGTTGGTCCAGCCCAGCTGGTTCTCGACCATCCGCTCGATCGCCCAGGCCTGGGCCCGTTCGACGCGGGAGAGGCCCGCATCCAGGTCGAGCCCGTAGCTGCGTTCGAGATAGGCGCGGATGAAGGTGGAGTCGGCGACCTTGACGCCGTCGTCGTCGATCCAGGGCAGCTGGCCCTTGGGCGAGGTCTCCGGATGGGCGGGGACCTTGCGGTAGGCCAGGCCCGCCATCATCAGGTGGATCTCGGTCTTGGTGACATAGGGGCTGCCTTCGGGGAGACCGTAGGCCGGGCCGGCGGCGTAGAGCGTGATCATCTCGAGGTCCCTCTCGTGCGGTATTGCGATGGGGAGAGACTGCCGCCACCCTGCTGCCAGCATGCTGTCAGCAACGATCCGGCACAGTGAGACCCATGAGACGCGCTGAACGCCTATTCCAGATCATCCAGATCCTTCGCCGCAGCCGTGCGCCGGTCACCGCCGACGCCATCGCCGCCGAACTGGAGACCTCAAAGCGCAGCGTCTATCGCGACATCGCCGCACTGGTCGGTCAGAGGGCGCCCATCCGCGGCGAGGCGGGCGTCGGCTACGTGCTGGAGGCCGGATACGACATGCCGCCCCTGATGCTGACGCCGGACGAGATCGAAGCCGCCGTGCTGGGCGCCCAATGGGTGGCCGGCCGAGGCGATCCCGCCCTGGCCACCGCCGCCCGCGACCTGATCGCGAAGATCGCCGCCGCGGTGCCCGACAACCTGCGCCCCTACGTGCTGGAGCCCGCCACCCGCGCCCCCGCGCCCTGGAACCCCGCGCCCGACGGCATCGACATGGCCCAGACCCGGGCCTGGATCCACGCCGGCCGCAAGATCCGGCTGGACTATCGCGACGAGAAGGGCGCGGTCAGCCAGCGCATCGTCTGGCCGGTGACCGTCGGCTACATGGCCACCACCCGCATGCTGATCGCCTGGTGCGAACTGCGCAGCGACTTTCGCAACTTCCGCACCGACCGGGTGGTGGCCGCGCAGTTCCTCGACGAGCGCCACGGCCAGCGCCCCGCCGTGCTGCGCGCCCGCTGGCAGCGACAGATGGAGGAGGAATGGGCCGCCTACGACGCGGCCAAGGCGGCCGGCAACGCTATCCCGCATAGCCCGGGCTGAAGCAGCGGGCCGGCAGCCTGCGCTCGGGCGAATGGAGAACGAGATGGACCGGCAAGGGCTCGGCCGCTCGCCATTCCTGGCCCTGCCGCATCCAGATCTCGGTTTTGGTCTTCTGGTCCCAGCCCGTCCAGACCGGGTCTCGGTCGCGCCTCGCCTCGCAATGCGTCGTCGACATCAGCGCATAGCGACCGCCGGGCAGGAAGACGACCCGCGAGTAGCGGATCCGCCCCAGCACCCTGAGCTGCTCTTCGGGCGCGCCGGCCTGGTTGCCGACCGAGTGGGGAACAAGCGCCTGATCGAGGGCCGCGTCACAGTCGATCGCCCCGGCGCGCCCGGGTCGCGACAACGCGAGCAACGCACCGATCGCCTTGACCTTCAACGAACGCCCCAGCCCTCGCGGCCGACCGGGAGCGCCTTCGACGGCTTCGGCGCGCCGCCACATCATCGGCTTGGCGGCGACCCGCTCGTCCGCATCGAACAAGCGCTGGCGCTCGACCGCGGCCACCACCTGACACTCGCGGGCGACGTGCTCGGGCGTGTCGATGGGATCGTGCAGCCACAGACCCAGCGTGACCGCCGAGGTCGTCGCCACGCCAAGCACCACCCCTCCCCCGATCGCCAACCTCTTGCCGACACCCATGCCCCGCCCTCGCACCAACACCCTAGATTGCACGCCGCCGACCGATCGCCAATTCAAGCGAGCCTGAAGGTTTCAACCCTCGCGCAACCGCTCGCCCGGCGATTAATCCTGAGAATGAGATTGCATTTGACTCGCAATTAAACCGCCGCTAGCTGCGACCCGTTCTTAAATAACGGGGGAATGCATGAAGTCGCGGTTGATGATGGCGAGCGCCGTCAGCGTTTGGGCGGTTCTGGCTGGCGCGGCGCAGGCCGAGGCTCCGGTCGCCACGGCGCCGGAAGCGCCGACAGAGGTCGACCAGGTGGTCGTCACTGGTGAAAAGACCAGCCGCAGCATCCAGGACACCGTCACCAGCGTGGCCGTGACCACCGCCCGCACCATCGAGCGCGAGCAGATCCGCGACTTCTACGACGTGGTCGCCAAGACCGCGAACATGAGCGAGACCTACGGCAAGAGCGGCTTCACGATCCGGGGCGTGGCCAACAACAACGTCTCGGGCGGCGGCTCCGCGGGCCTGGCCACCGTCTATGTGGACGGCGCGGCGGTTCCCGAACGCGCCATGTACGGCGGCCCGCTGGACATGTGGGACGTGGGCCAGGTCGAGATCTTCCGCGGACCGCAGTCGACCCTGCAGGGCCGCAACGCCCTGGCCGGCGCGGTGATCGTGCGCACGACCGACCCGACCAACGACTGGAACTTCAAGGCCCGCGTCACCGCGGCCAGCGGCGACGACCGCTCGATCGCGATCGCCGGCGGCGGCCCGATCGTCGAGGACCAGCTGGCCTTCCGCATCGCCGCCGAGGACCGCCAGAGCGACGGCTTCATCTACAACACCACGCGCAAGGTCGACGACGACGCCCTCGACACGCGCATGATCCGCGGCAAGCTGCTGCTGACGCCGGCGGCGGCCGAGGGCTTCAAGGCCATCGCCACCATGAGCCACAACGAGCGCAAGTCGGGCTATCTCTACACCTACAGCCGCACCGACACGCCGGACTATTACGACCACCGCGTCACCACGACCAACAATCCCAACACCAGCGACATCACCACCGACATCGCCACCCTGGAGCTGGAGCAGAAGCTGAGCGAGCGCTTCACCCTGTCGGGCGTGGCCTCGTGGAGCCAGGTGGATCTCATCCAGCGCTATGACGGCGACCTGGGGCCGCAGACCCTGTCGTACGGCGGCCAGAACGAGCGGATCGAGACGGCCAGCCAGGAAGTGCGCCTGAACTACGAGGGCAAGCGGCTCAAAGGCCTGGTCGGCCTGTTCCACGCCACCCGTGACGCCGACCGCAAGTCGGCCAGCCTGACCAACGTGGAATTCCCGCGCGCCACCCTGGTCAGCGTGCTGACCTCGACCCTGATGGGCAGCGTGCCCGGCATCACCCAGCCCCAGGCCCTGGCCCAGGCCAACGCCTTCGCAAACGCCTACATCGCCGCCCTGCCCGTCATCCCGGTCGACTACACCTCCGACGCGCCGGAGCTGGTGGAGACCACCGCCCTCTTCGCCGACGGCAGCTTCGCCGTGACGCCCAAGCTCAGCGTGCTGGCCGGCTTCCGCTACGACCGCGAGAAGAACACCCAGAGCTCGGTGCAGACCGCGCGCTTCGCCGGGGTCTATCCGACGCCGTCGGCCTTCGGCGCCTATGCGCCCTACGTCGTGCTGGTGAACCAGTTCGTCGGCTCGATGGTCGCCCAGGCCGGCGCGCCCTCGCCCGAGACGACGCGCGAGTTCGAGGCCTTCCTGCCCAAGCTCGGCGCCAAGTACGCCTTCACCGACGACGTCTCGGCCAGCTTCGTGGTCCAGCGCGGCTACCGCTCGGGCGGCACGGCGATCAACACCGCCCGCGCCACCGTGGTGCCCTACGACCCCGAATACACCTGGAACTACGAGTTCTCGCTGCGCACCTACTGGCCGCAGTGGGGCCTGACCGCCAACGCCAACGCCTACTATGTCGACTGGACCGACCAGCAGGTGTCGCTGAACCTGGGCCTCAACCAGTACGACTACCAGGTCGAGAACGCCGGCAGTTCGCACCTCTACGGCTTCGAGCTGGAACTGGCCCAGCGCGTCACGCCGCACGCCAGCTGGTGGGCCTCGCTGGGTCACACCAAGACCGAGTTCGATGAGTTCAACGTCCAGACCGGAACCGACACCCGCAACCTGTCGGGTTCGGAGTTTCCCTACGCCCCGCACTGGACCTTCGCGGTCGGCGGCGACTATCGCTGGGACAACGGCCTGGTGGCCAACCTCAATCTGAACTACCGCGCCAAGGCCTTCACAGAGGCCGGCGGCGAACAGGACGGCCGCATCGCCGACGCCCGCACCCTGGTCAACGGCCGCTTCGGCTACGAGAGCGATCGCTGGGGCGCCTACGTGTTCGGCAAGAACCTGCTGAACGAGAAGTACAGCCAGTACAGCCGCCCCGACTTCGCCGTGGCCCTGCTGGGCGAGCCGCGCGTGCTGGGCGTCAGCCTGGAGGCGCGCTGGTGATCGGGCCCATGGTGGGATTGGGCGGTCTGGCTCTCGCGCCACTGGCCCTTGGAGGCGCGCTGCTGCTGCGGCGCGCCTGGACCCACGCCGACGCGCGGCGCCCCTGGCTGATCGTCGGCGGCTGGGCGCTGCTGGCGATCGCCGTGGCCGTTTCCGTGCCGTTCCTGGGCGCGGCGCGCGGTCCCTCGATCGTGCTGGCGCTGGCCTCGACCGTAGCCCTGGCCCTGGTGGCCGCCGGGGTCGAGCTGCGCGAGGCCAAGCGCAAGGCGCCGCGCGAGCTGGCGCTGGAACCGTCCGACCGCCGACGGGTGGCCTGGCGCGGCTGGCTGCGCGGCTTCCTGGCCGGACCGCTGGGCGGGGCTGCGGCCATGGCCGTGGGTCTGGCCGTGGCCGTCTGCTTCCCGGCCGAGGTCAAGACCCGCCTGATCATAGGCGGCATGCTGGTGCCGTTCCTGTGGGCCGGCGGCATGGCCTGGACCCTGTCGGACGACAAGATCCTGCGCGCCCTGGCCGTGCTGATCGGCGTCACCGTCGCCGGCTTCGGCTCCGTGTTCCTGAAGGGCTCTCTCTGATGCACGCCCCGCAGCAAAAACCCAAACCCGGCAAGCCGATCTGGCCGAAGATCCCTGCCCCCTTCGTGCGCGCCATGCTGGCCGGCCACTCGGCCCTGGGCCTGGCGTTCGCCGCGCTGATCTACCTCGTCTGCTTCTCGGGCGCGGTGGCGGTGTTCACCAACGAGTTCAATCGCTGGGAGCAGCCCACCGCCCCGGTGCTGCACAGCGTGACGCCGGCGGCCGTCGGCACGGCCTTCGAAGAGGTGCTGGCCAGGAACCCCAAGGCCCATGACCTGTTCATCCGCATGCCCGAGCCCGCCCTGCCMCGCCTGTCGGTGCACGGCGACGACGCCAAGGGCGGCGAGCACACCTTCTTCGCCGACGCTTCGGGCAAGATCGTCGCCGAGCAGCGCACGCCCTTCAGCGAGTTCCAGGCCAAGCTGCACACCGCCCTGCACCTGCCGGGCAGCTGGGGCTTCTTCCTGGTCGGCCTGACCGGGGTCGCCCTGCTGTCGTCGCTGGTCTCGGGCGTGCTGTCGCATCCGCGCGTGTTCAAAGACGCCTTCGCGTTTCGCTGGGGCGGCTCCAAGCGCCTGCAGGAGGCCGACCTGCACAACCGCATCTCGGTGTGGGGCCTGCCCTTCCACGTGGTGGTGTCGCTGACCGGCGCGTTCCTGGGCCTTTCCGTCCTGATCGTCGGCGTGCTGGCCATGGTGGTGTTCGACGGGAACCGCGAGAAGGTCTTCGCCCTGTTCAGCGGCCCGGCCGTGGCCGACGACCCGCGCCCGGCCCCGGTGGTCGACGTGGCCAAGGGCCTTTCCGTCCTGCAGGCCAGGCACCCGGAAGCGGGCTTCAACTACATCTTCGTCGAACATCCCGGCGAGACCGGCCAGCACCTGACCATCAACCGCGTCACGCCCGGCAAGCTGTCGCGCGGCGAGATGTTCATCGTCGACGGAAACGCCAAGGTGCTGGGCGAGGCCGGCTTCGAGAGCGGCAATGTCGGCATGGCCATCTACGCCAGCCTGACGCCGCTGCATTTCGGCTGGTTCGGCGGCTGGCCGGTGAAGGTCGCCTACTTCCTGCTGGGCCTGGGCCTGACGGCGGTGACCGCCAGCGGCGTGGCCATCTGGCTGGCCCGCCGGCGCGACAAGGGCCGCCCGGCCCCGCGCTGGGAGCGGGTGTGGGTCGCCTTCTGCTGGAGCCAGCCCCTGGCCTACGGCGTGGCGGCCATGGTCGCCCTCCTGGCCCA
Organism: Caulobacter sp. 10L414; assembly: GCF_056395525.1. NCBI lineage: Bacteria > Pseudomonadati > Pseudomonadota > Alphaproteobacteria > Caulobacterales > Caulobacteraceae > Caulobacter > Caulobacter sp. 10L414. Next base: position 26,281 of record NZ_JBFTJR010000078.1, on the reverse strand, counting down.
GGGCGTCCCGCCGGTGGCGGTGTGGGGCGGGGTGACCCTGCTGGCCGCCGCCAGCGCGTTCCTGTGGACCCCGCAGGTGATCTCGATCCGCCTGCGCCTGGCCTCCGCGGTCAGCCTTGTGCTGGCGGCGCTGGTCCATCTGGCGCTGAACACCGGCCATAGCGTCGATCCGGTCGCCTGGATCATGGACGCCAGCCTGGTGCTGGGCGCGGCTGTGCTGGCGCTGTCGGTGCGGCTGACCAAGACGCCGGCGACGGCCTGATCCCGCCGCCCGGAAACGAAGGGGGCCCGCCGGCGACGGCGGGCCTTTTTCTTTGGCTGTGAAAGGCCGTCCTTCAACGCTTGAGCGATGCGGCAAGACCGGCTAAGCACGACCTCCACGGTCGCTCGCGACCCGTGCGGGCGTAGTTCAGAGGTAGAACRTCAGCTTCCCAAGCTGAATGTCAGGGGTTCGATTCCCCTCGCCCGCTCCAATCTCCTCGCCTCATCTCGAAACGTTGACGCCCGCCCGCGCGCGGCGCACGCTGGCCGTCAAACAGACGTTCGGGAGGAGAACGCGATGGCCGACGGCGAAGATCACCCCCGCGCGCGCTTCCACGCCATGACCGAGGGCACGGCCGAGGATTGGGGCATCATCGCCCAGGCGGCCGGCGAATACGGGCGCGAGCTGCCCGACCGGCTGATCAAGCACCTGCAACTGCTGCAGGGCGATTGCGGGGGCTTCGCGGTGGACCGGCTGGAGCACAGCCTGCAGACCGCCACCCGGGCCCACCTGGCCGGCGAGGACGAGGAATACGTCGTCTGCGCCCTGCTCCACGACATCGGGGACATCCTGGGCCCGCGCAACCACGCCGACATCGCCGCCGCCATCGTCCAGCCCTTCGTGTCGGAGGCCAACCACTGGATGGTGGCCAACCACGCGATCTTCCAGGGCTACTACTTCTTTCATCACCTGGGGCTCGACCGCGACATGCGCGAGGCCTTCAGGGGCCATCCGCACTTCGAGCGCACGGCCAAGTTCTGCCACCAGTACGACCAGCCGGCGTTCGACCCGGCCTATGAGACGCTGCCGCTGGAGGCGTTCGAGCCGATGCTTCGGCGCGTGATGAGCACGCCGAAGCGATCGATCTACCTGCGGGCCGCGGAGGGCTGAACGCGTCCTACTGGACGCGCTCGACCTTGATCCCGCGCTTGGCCAGCAGCGCCTGGACGCTGTCGGGACCGACGAGGTGGCCCGCGCCGACGGCGACGAAGCTGACGCCCTTGCCGTCGAGCTTGGTCTTCAGCTGGTCGGCCCAGGCCGTGTTCCGGCCCACGATCAGGGTGTGGTAGAGCGGCTGGTACTTGGTCCGCATCTCGGTGACGAACTGGCTTTCCAGGGTCGTCAGGTCGCCCTCGGCCCAGGCCTTGACCAGGGCGTCGAGCTTGGCGGGGCCTTCATCGACCTCTTCCAGCGTCGACTTCAGCAGCGACACCTCGTCGGCGGCCGGCAGGTCGGCGAAGAAGCGGATCTGCTGCTCGGCGGTCTCCAGCGAGCCCAGGCCCTTGCCGCCGGCCTTGACCTCGGCGGTCAGCACCTGCTCGACGCCCTTCTTGGGGTCGAAGCCGGCCTTGACCATCGGGGCCATGGCCAGGGTGATGGCGGCCATCCACGGACGGAAGGCCTCGAGCGCCGCGGCCGGCATGCCCATCTCCTGGCCGTAGGCCTTGGTCTTCTCCCAGTCGGCCGGCGACAGCTTCTTGGACAGCGGCGTGGACTGGTCGATGCCGTACTTCATGATCAGCGGCTGCATCACCGCCATGTCGTCGGCGCCGACCACTTCCAGCACCAGCTCGTCGGTCGACTTCAGGGCGCCGTCCAGCTTGGCCGAACGCCACTGGGTCTCGGGGCGCAGCACGTGGACGGTGCCGAAGAGGTAGATGGTGGAGTCGTGGTCCTTGATCTTCCACAGGGCCGGATCGGCCAGGGTCGGCGTGGCCGCGCCCAGGGCGAGGACGGAAACCAGGCCCACGACGAGGCGACGGGCGGCTTTGACGGACGAACGCAGCATTCGGATCCTCTTTAAGTGAAATCGGTTCGGGAACGGTGGTGGAAACCGGGGGCTAGTCGACGAAGCCTCGCCGCCAGGCGATGATCATCGAGATCAGCAGGTAGCCGATCATGTTGACGTTGACGGCGTCCCACAGGGTGAGCGGCGGCAACAGGGCGAGCTTCTCGCCGGCCGCCCACAGGAACAGCAGCCCCTGCAGCAGGCCGTAGGAGACCGCGGCGGTCTCGGCCATGGTCCGGCGCATCAGCTCGTCGCTGCGCACCCACAGCGTGATGTTGCCGACGGTCTGGACCAGGAAGACGGTGATCAGGCCGGTCATGACCGCCGAGGCCAGCAGCGGCGACAGCGGCACGAACAGCGCGCCGGCCAGGGGCGGCGCGGCCAGCATCACGCCGGCCAGCACCAGCACCCCGCCCTGCCCCGCGTAGAAGCTGGCCTGGGCCGGGGTGGCGGCCCTGGTCTGGTCGTCGCCGTTGATCTGGCGGCCCAGCGCCTTGCGGCTGAGGCTGACGATCATGGTCGCCAGGCCCACGGTCACCAGGAAGGCGGCCAGGCCCAGCGAGACGACGTCGCCGCCCGACAGCTCCAGGCCCTGCCAGTAGCCCTGGCGCTTGAGCCAGATCAGGACGCGACCGGCGATGAAGCCCGCGGGCGCGCCGACGGCCAGCATGATCAGGGCGCGACGGGTGCGGGGCGAAAGTTTCTGGCTTTCCGAAGCGACGGTCATGTCAGTCCTCGTCCTGGAAAATGGCTTCGATGGGCTGGCCGAACAGGCGGGCGATCTTGAAGGCCAGCGGCAGGCTGGGATCGTACTTGCCCGTCTCCAGCGCGTTGATGGTCTGGCGCGAGACGTCGAGCCTCTGGGCCAGGTCGGCCTGGCTCCAGTCGCGTTCGGCGCGCAGCACCTTGAGGCGGTTCTTCATCGCGGCCTCAGCGGTAGCGCCAGGACACCAGGCCCTGGGCGAGGCCGAACACCACGGCGAAGACCGGCGCGACCACCCACAGCTGCAGATGCGGCGCCTTGCCGAAGGCCTCCAGAACGCCCCAGGCGGTGGCCAGCGACAGGGTCGCGCCAAGAGCCCACAGCAGGCTCTCGACCGTGATCCGCCGCAGCAGTTCGTCGGTCTCGCGCAAGACATAGAGGCCAAGGCTGGCGAAGGCGGCGACCAGGGCGACCACCGGGGCCAGGGCTGCGGCGTAGCCGAGCGCGCCCTGCGTCAGCCCCGCCATGTAGAGCTGGACCGCCCCGAGCAGCAGGATCACATAGGCGGTTATCGCGCCCAGGAAGCCGATCAGGAAGCCGCGCATCGCCGGACGCACCGGCTCGCCGCCATAGAGCCGGCGGGCGGTGGAGGCGAAGGCCGCGGCCGCGAAGGCCATGGCGACGGCGCCGACATAGGTGGGCCACTGGCCGCGCCCGAGCAGCAGCATAGCCATCGAGCCGCCGACGCCGACCACGCCGACGAGGACCAGGATGGCGGCCTTGGCCGGCGCCGGGCGGGTGTTCTTGAGAAAGGCGTTCATGGCGTTCCCTCCCCTAGCGCCGCTTCAGCCACCAGCCGATCCAGAACAGGCCGTAACCGACAAGCTGGAAGCCGCCGAGCAAGGCCATGCCGAACAGCACAGCCTCGGTGGTGGTCATGCCGACCGGCAACGCGGCCTCGGTGGCTCCGGGCATGGCGTGCAGCAGGATGTAGGGCACGGCGGCCAGGGCCAGGCCCGTCGAGCCGCCCCAGTACCAGGACCACTTGTGGGCTTCACGCGCGGCCTCGTCGGCGGCGCTCCACCAGCGCGCGCAGAGCCACAGCACCAGAGCCATGACCCCGATGACCGACAACGCGATGACGACCAGCGAAAAGACGGCGAACTCAGGCTTTCGCTTACCCAGCTCCCCGATCAGGGAGGCCGCGACGCCGAGCACCAAGGCCGCGCCAAACGAATAAACCACCGCGGCCACAAGCCGTCGCCGCGCCAGTCTTTGCCCCGACATGCCAAGTTCCCCCGTCAAAATGACAAGGAACATTGACATCAAAGCCCAGAGCCATGTCAAGGACCCTGGACAAAATTCGCGTTTAGGCGGCGATGCGCCCGCTGCGCCAGTGCAGCGGCGCCGGAGCGGCGACGCCGAGGGCCTTGGCCAGCCAGTGGGCCTTAGGGTCGGCGTGGATCAGCCAGCCGTATTGCGAAAAGCGGTCGCCGTAGTCGTCCCAGCGGATCACCCGCCCGTCGGCGTCGCAGCGCCACACAGCCTTGTCGCAGCCGGGGATGCGCTCGGCGCGCTCCCAGGCGGCCACGCGCTGGCTGTGGGTCGAGAACGGGCCGGAAAAGAGGCGGTTCATGACGCGGAGCTCCCGTCGACGCGGCGCGGATCGAAAATCGAATCTGCGTGTAATCGCAACAACTCAACACTAGCACTTGGTGACGGTTAACGTAGCCAACACCATATGTAGTGCGACGCCATGCCGCGCGACAGCTTGAACATGTTCATCGACTTGCGCTTTGCGCGACTCAGGACGGCGTAAGCGGTCGCCGTGCCGCATCCAGCGCCACGTGCAAGTCGGCCCGTCCCGGAAGGTCCTGGGCGCACCAGGCCGTCAGCCGTTCGTAGTGGTCGAGGAAGCGTTCGAGAGCCGCCGGATCCAGCCCGCCCCGCGCCCCGCGCGCCGCCAGTTTCGCCTGGAGCTTGGCCTCCTGCTCGCGACGCCAGGCCCGCACGGCGGCGAAGTCGGGGGCGGTCAGCACCGCCAGCCAGTCGATCCGCGAGAACAGATCGCCGTACGGTCCGGCCAGAGCGGCGTCGATGAACCCGCGCCAGGCGCCGTCCGGGTCCTCGTCGCGCTCCAGGGCGTTGACCGGCGCGGCCAGCGCCCCCGCCCCCTGCGGGCGCGCGCCCAGGCACCAGCCCTCCAGCAGCACCACGTCGGCCGGCCCGTCGAACACCGGCCAGTCCCGGCGAGGGGCGCGGTCGTCGGCGGCCTTTTCGAAGCGCGGCAGGGCGATCGCCCCCTGCCCCGCCAGTCCGTCGAGCACCGAGAGACCGAGGTCCACGTCGTGCGTGCCCGGCGGCCCGCGCGTGACCAGCAGCGGATGAACCTCCCGCGCCAGGACCAGACGCTCGGCGCGGGTCAGATAGAGATCGTCCAGCGACAGGACGGCGACCTTCTGGCCCTCCCCCTCCAGCAGCCGGGCGACCACCGCCATCAGGGTCGACTTGCCCGACCCTTGCGGCCCCGACAGGCCGGCGACGAAGCCCGGCCGGCCATGGGCGCGCGCCGCCACGCCGATCCGCTGCGCCAGGGGACGGTGCAGGCGGCGAAAGATCTCGACGAAGCCGGCGTCCAGGCGCTCGGCGCGCATGAAGTCGGCAAGCCAGTCGGGGTCGGGCGCGGTCATGGGCCGACCATGCACCGCTTCGCGCGGTTACTGCACCCGCCGCACGCGATAGCCGCGCGCCTTCATCAGGGCCGGCAGGCCGTCCGGCCCGGCCATGTGCAGGGCCCCGACCGTGACCAGCGCGACGCCGGCGCCGGCCATCTCGCGATCCAGAACTTCGGCCCAGGCCAGGTTGCGGCGCTTGAGCAGGGCTTCGTAGAGCTCTGGCCGGTCGCGGCGCATGCCCTCGACCAGGATCGCGCCCAGGCGGTCGACGTCGCCCTTCAGCCAGGCCTGCTGCAGGTCTACGCCCCGGCGCGGCGGCGCGACCTGCTCGGCGGCGACGTCGTCGAGGTACTGCACCTCGACGGTCTCGGGCAGGTCGGCGAACAGGCGCAGCTGCTGCTCGAAGCTCTCGAAGGCCAGCACCGGCTTTTCGGCGCGCACGGCCTGGCGGGTGACGGTCGCGTCGGCCCCGGCGTCCACCGAGCCGCCGGCCTCCGTCATCGGCAGCACCGACAGCATCATGGCCGCCGCCCAGGGCCGCAGGCGGTCGACACGGTCGAGGCTGGCGCCGCGGCTGTCGAGCGCCGCGCGCAGGCTGGCCACGGTGCGCGGCGGCAGCTTCTCGGTCAGGGAACGGTCGAGGTCGACGCCGTAACGGTCGACCAGCGCCTTCACGGCCACCGGATCGGCGTCGACGCGGGTCTCGAACCACAGCTTGTCGGCGCGGGCGTAGGCGCGGTCGAAGGCCGGGGTGCGCCAGCGCACATCCGGCGACAGCACGTGCATCGAGCCGAACAGATAGATGCGGGAGTCGCCGTCGCTGACCTCCCACATGGCCGGCGCCGCATGGGCCGCGCCCGACAGCGCGACCAGCGCCACGACGGCCGCCGCCGCGCCCCTGATCCAAGCCAGAACCATACGCCGTCCCCGACTAAAACACGGGGACCACGCTAGGCGAGAGCGGGTTAACCAGGCGAGCGCGACGCGCCGCGGCCTAACGCCACGCCTTGAAGTGCTTCGAAAGCTTCAGGCCCTGGCGCTGGTAGTGCGAACCGCCCTCGCCATAGAGGCGCGCGGGACGCTCGGTCAGGGGCTCGTAGACCAGGCGCGCCACCGTCTGACCGTCCTCCAGCAGGAACGGCGTCTCGTGGCTGCGCACCTCGAGCACCCCCTTGGAGCCGACGGCGCCGGCCTCCTCGGTGCCGAAACCCGGGTCGAAGAAGCCGGCGTAGTGGACGCGGAACTCGCCGACCGACGGATCGATCGGGGTCATCTCGGCCGCTTCCATGACCGGGATCTCGACGTCGTCCTTGGAGGCCAGGATGTAGAACTCGCCCGGATCGAGCAGCAGCTCGCCATGGCGGGTCTCCAGCGGCTCCCAGAAGTCGCGCGGGTCGTGGCCGTCCTCATGGTCGAGGTCGACGACGCCGGCGTGGCGGCGGCCGCGGAAGCCGACGATGCCCGTGTCGCCCGGCGTCAGGTCGACGCCGACGCTGCGGATGGCCAGCTTGACCGGGTCGCCGCGCTTGAGGCGCAGCTGGTTCAGGCGCGTGCCGGCGCGGACCAGCACCGAGAAGGTCTGCGGCGCGATCTCGATGTAGAGCGGCCCCTCATAGCCGGCCTCGATGTCGTCGAAGGCCTTGGAGTGGTCGCTGAGCAGGCGGACGAACACGTCGACCCGGCCGGTGGAGCTCTTCGGGTTGCCGCGCGCGGCCACATTGGCCGGCAGCGCCAGGCGCTCCTGGATCTCGGCGATGTAGACGCAACCCTTCTCCAGCACCGCGCCCTTCGACAGGTCCAGCTCGTGCATGGCCACGTCCTTGAGGCGGTCGGGCACGCGGCGGGCGACGCCCGGCAGGAACGAGGCCCGCACGCGCCAGCAGCGCACGCCCAGGCGCAGGTCGAGGCTGGCGGGCTGGACCTGGTCGCGGTCGAACGGGGTCTGCGAGGTGATCGCCTCCTGGGCGATCAGGGAATCGATGGTCTGGCAGGGCAGAATCCCTGCGGCGTGGGCGTCGGTCATCGGCGGCACACTCTCTAAACCTCGCGCGTAAGGCAAGGCTGAGCGCGCGCGGCTCGCCTCCAGGCATTCTGATGTTGAAATAAGACCCTGGGCGCTTGACCCTGCGGGCCGCCAAACCCCTTATGCCGCCAAATTGTGACTGCTGCGTCGAGGAAGCCGTGTCCGAAGATCCGAAGAACTGGGACGTCGCCACCAAGCTGATCCGCGGAGGGCTGGCCCGTTCGCCGTTCATGGAGACCGCCGAGGCGCTCTACCTGACCCAGGGCTTCACCTACGACAGCGCCGAGGGCGCCGACCGCCGGTTCTCGGGCGAGGATCCGGGCTTCGTCTATTCGCGCTTCAACAATCCGACCGTGAAGATGTTCGAGGACCGCCTGGCCCTGCTGGAAGGCGCCGAGGTGTGCCGCGCCACGGCCACCGGCATGGCCGCCGTCCACTCGGCGCTGATGGGCCTGGTGCGCGCGGGCGACCATGTGGTGGCCGGCAACGCCCTCTTCGGCTCGTGCCGCTGGCTGATCGCCGAGTGGCTGCCGCGTTTCGGCGTCGAGACCACCTTCGTCGACGCCACCGACCTTTCGGCCTGGGAAGCGGCGATCAAGGCCAACACCAAGGCCGTGCTGATCGAGACGCCCTCGAACCCGGTGCTGGAGATCACCGACATCGCCGCGGTGTCGAAGCTGGCCCACGCCGTCGGCGCCAAGGTCATCGTCGACAACGTGTTCGCCACCCCGATCTTCCAGCAGCCGCTGGAGCTGGGCGCCGACGTCGTCGTCTATTCGGCCACCAAGCACATCGACGGCCAGGGCCGCGTGCTGGGCGGAGCGATCCTGACCACCGAGGCGATCAACGAGGAATTCTATCGCGACAGCATGCGCCACACCGGCCCGTCGCTGTCGCCGTTCAACGCCTGGGTGATGCTCAAGGGCCTGGAGACGCTGGACCTGCGCGTTCGCCGCCAGACCGACACCGCCGCGGCCCTGGCCGACGTCATGGCCGGCCACAAGAAGGTGACCAAGGTCCTCTACCCGTTCCGCACCGACCACCCCGGCTACGAGGTGGCCAAGAAGCAGATGACCGGCGGCGGCACCGTGATCGCGCTGGACCTCGGCTCGCGCGAGGCGGCCTTCAAGTTCCTGAACGCGCTGGAGATCGTCGACATCTCCAACAACCTGGGCGACGCCAAGTCGATGGCCACCCACCCGCCGACCACCACGCACCGCTCGGTGCCCGAGGAAATGCGCCCGCTGCTGGGCGTCACCGAGGGCGGCGTGCGCCTGTCCGTCGGCCTCGAAAGCCTGCCTGACCTGACGCGAGACGTGACCCGTGCGCTCGACCAGGCGTGAGTCCAGCCCGCCGCTGAAGCGGATCCGTCGGCGCCGCGGCCCCGACACCGGGATCTACGAGGCCCGCACGCGCGACATCGTCGTGCGGGTCGCGCCCTGCTACCTGCCCGAGGAATCCTCGCCCGAGCAGGGCCTCTACCTGTGGGCCTACACCGTCGAGATCGAGAACCACGGCGTCGAGACCGTGCATCTGGTCGCGCGCTGGTGGAAGGTCACCGACGCGATGAACCGCAGCAACGAGGTCGAGGGCTCGGGCGTGGTCGGCGAGCAGCCCGAGCTGAAGCCGCGAGAGGCGTTCCGCTACGTCTCCAACTGCCCGCTGCCCACCCCTTCGGGCACGATGGTCGGCCGCTACCAGATGGTGACCGAGGCCGGCGAGGCGTTCGACGCGCACATCCCCGAGTTCTCGCTGCACCTGCCGGGCGCCTCGCGCCGGGTGAACTGACGCAAGGATCGCGTTTCCGAAAACGCAACCTTGAGATAGTACGTCATCGTTCTCGAACGGGGGAACCGAGGCGATGACGTCCTACACCATCCAGATCTGGAACCAGTCCCAGGCCGCCAGGAGCTACGTGCTGTTCGTGCAGCAGCCTGAACTGGCCGCGGCCGGCTCGACGCAGGGCTACACCAACGCCTGGGCGACCTTTCCCAGCTTGACCAACGGCGGCTTTGACCGCATCACCTTCGACGAGACCATCTACGCCTACTGGAGCGAGCCGCCGGCCAACGGCCGGACCCAAAGCGGCGGCGTGGCGCCGGTCAACACCCAGACCCATGACACGGTGACTTTCAGCGGCGGCTCGCCCACCGGCTTCACCTCGGTCACCAGCCCGGGCTCGGCCCCGCCGGGAACCTTCGCGATCGTCACGGGATCGGACTTCACCCCGAGCAACGGCTATGTGCTGGGGGTGGCGCGCATGGCCGCCTCGCCGATCCCGGTCCCGACCATGACCTTCCCGGCCCTGCCGAACATGATCAGCACCATCCGCCCGATCCACACCTACTATGTGGCCGTCGGGGACTATGCGCCGGGCGAGGTGATGGACGCGGGCCTGGTCGCCGGCGCCGCCGAGATCGACTTCACCGGACGGGCGCAGACCACCGCCACGGTCATCCAGCAGGCGGACGGAACCTTCTCGGTCACCTACGGCTGACGGGGCCGCCGAACGGCGCCATTGCCAAGTAACAGCGTTACGCGTTTACTTCCCTGGCGGCGCGAGACCGCGAACACATAGGGAGGTTGCGGCGTGGCCGACTACGAGCTCACCCTCATCAACCAGAGCGACGACGTCCAGAACTCGACGGTCGTGGTGTTTCAGAAGGCGCCGACCAGGCCCGTGAGCCTGGCGCGGTCGATCCCGCCGGGCGGCTCGTCGAAGATCAGCTTCAACAATCTCGAACCCAGCGCCCAGGCCTATCTGGTGCTGGGCGAGCGGCCCCACCTGGACGGCGGCGAACCGCCGGCCGGCTCGGTGCGGCTCGACCTGGACTTGACGCATGAGTACGTCATCCGGCGGCCGGAAGGGCGGCACTAGGCCGAGAAGACCCCCTCAGCGCTCCAGGAACCTCCCCCTCTGGGGGAGGCGGCCGAAGGCCGGTGGGGGCCGTTTTCAGCTATCTAAGCGCTGGGGAGATCGCAATCACTCCCCCCACCGATCGCTGCGCGATCGCCTCCCCCAGAGGGGGAGGTTCCTTCTGCTTTACGCCTCGCCGTCGGGCTCGAGCGCGTAGACGCGCGAGCAGTACTCGCAGGTCACGTGGATCTTGCCGTCCGGCTCGATCATCTCGGCCTTCTCTTCGGGCGAGAAGGACTGCAGCACCACGCCGATCCGCTCTTCCGAGCAGCGGCAGAAGGCGCGCAGCGGCTTCTCGTCGATCAGGCGCACGCCGTCCTCGTTGAACAGGCGCCACAGCAGGGTGGTGGTCGGCACGGTCGGGTCGATCAGCTCGTCCTCGCCCGTGGTCTCGAACAGCGCCTGGGCGTGGTTCCAGGCTTCCTTGGTCTCGCCGCGCGTCTCGTCGCCGGCGATCGTCTGGATCAGGATGCCGCCGGCGCGCCAGGACAGGCCCTCGCCGGTGTCGACCTGGCCGACGGCCAGGCGCACGCGGGTCGGGATCTGTTCCGACTGCATGAAGTACTGCTCGGCGCACAGGGCCAGGCTCTCGCCCTCGATGGCCGTGACGCCCTGGTAGCGCTCCATGTCGGTGCCCTGGTCGAGCGTCATGATGAACACGCCGCCGCCCAGCAGGGTCTTGGCGCCCGGACGCGAAAAGCCTTCCGAGACGGCCGCCACCTCATCGGGGTCGAACCGGCAATAGCCGCGCATGCCGCCGCTGGTGTCGTAGTCGACGACCACGTAGCGCACCGGGCCGTCGCCCTGGGCCTGGACGATCAAGCGGCCCTCGAACTTCAGGCTCGAACCGACCAGCGCGGCCAGCGCGCAGGCCTCGCCCAGCAGGTTGGCCACGGGCTCGGGATAGGAATGGCGGGTCAGCACCTCGTTGACCGCCGCACCCAGCCGCACCACGCGGCCACGCACGGGCAAGCCTTCTATCTGGAAGGCGGAAACGAGGTCGTCGGACAGGATCTGGGGGGCGGCGTCGGTCATGGGGCGGTTAGATAGGCGCTTTGTGGGAAAATGCGAGGGGGCGGTGCAAAACCCCCTCCGGCCCTCCGGGCCACCTCCCCC
>NZ_JBFTJR010000078.1:0-14738 GCF_056395525.1 Caulobacter sp. 10L414 | reverse complement strand
GGGGGAGGATTTGCAGGCGCCGGCGCAAAGATGCTCCCCCTCTGGGGGAGCTGTCGGCGAAGCCGACTGAGGGGGTCCTCCCCCTACTTCTTCGCCAGGTAGTCCAGCGCCATGAACACTTCGGCCTTCACGCCCGTCTCCAGCACCGCCTCGTCGATGTCGAAATAGGGCGAGTGGTTGGCCGGGGCGCCGGCGGCCGGCACGTCGGCCTTGCGGCCGCCCAGCTGGACGAACACGGCCGGGACCTTCTGGCCGTAGAGCGAGAAGTCCTCGGCGCCGGTGACCAAGGCGGCCTGGTCGTCGACCTTGCCGGGCGAGGCCTTTTCCAGCGAAGCCTTGACCCACTTGGACAGGGCCGCGTCGTTCCAGGTGACCGGATAGGGCTGGGTGAACACCGCCTCGGCCTTGGCGCCATAGCGGTCGCCGATGGCGGCCACGGCCTTCTGGGTCTTGGCGATCACCTCGGCCTTCCGCTCGGGCGTGAAGGTGCGCAGCGTGCCGCTCATCACCAGGTCCTCGGGGATGATGTTGTTGCGCACGCCCATGTTGATGGTGGCGATGGTCAGCACCGTGGGCGAGGTCCCGACGTCGATCTGGCGGGCGGCGATCTGGTTCAGGGCCTGGACGATGTCAGCCGAGATGCTGGCCATGTCGATGCCGGCCCAGGGGCGCGCGCCGTGGGTCTGCTTGCCCTTGACGGTGATCGTGAGGCGATCGGCGCCGGCATAGAAGCCTTCGGGGCGATAGTTCAGGGCGTGGGCGTCGCCGGGGCCGATATGGACGCCGAAGATGGCGTCGACCTTGGGGTTGTCGAGCGCGCCGTCGGCGATCATCAGCTTGGCGCCGCCCTCGTCGCCCGCCTGGGGCCCCTCCTCGGCCGGCTGGAAGATGAACACCACCGTGCCGGCGATGTCGTTCTTCATGCCCGCCAGCACCGTGGCCGCGCCCAGCAGCATGGCCACGTGGGTGTCGTGACCGCAGGCGTGCATGACCGGAACGGTCTTGCCTTCCCAGGTGGCCGTGGCCTTGGAGGCGAACGGCAGGCCGGTCTTTTCCAGCACCGGCAGGGCGTCCATGTCGGCGCGCAGGGCCACGACCTTGCCGGGCTTGCCGCCTTTCAGCACGCCCACGACGCCGGTCTTGCCGACGCCCTCGCGGACCTCCAGGCCGAGCGCCTTCAGTTCCTTGGCCACCAGGGCCGCGGTGCGGACCTCCTGGTTGCCGAGTTCCGGATGCTCGTGGACGTCGCGCCGCCAGGCCACCACCTTGGGCTGGGCCGCCTTGGCCGCCGCCTCGACCTTGGCTGCGGCCGGCGCGGCCAATGCGGGGACGGACATGGCGCTCGCCGCCATCAGGGCCAGAACCGAAACCTTCGCGCGCACGCCCATTCCCGACTCCTAGAGAAGACTTTGCGGCGAGCTTGGCGGTTCCGGCCGCCGGGTCAAGGCCGCCGACGCTTTACCTAAGGAACGGCTTTCCACGCGCCCGCCGAAGACTAAGCTTCGCTCATGACCGAGCCTGCATTCGACTCCAAGGACGACGGCGAGGCGCTGGACCCCGCCTCCGGCGTCATCCGTCCGCGCCATGCCGCCACGCTGATCGTGGTGCGCGACGACGGCCCCGTCCCGCGGGTGCTGATGGGCCGTCGCAATCGCGGCCATGCCTTCATGGCCAGCAAGTGGGTGTTTCCCGGCGGCCGGGTCGATCGCGGCGACTATGGCGCGCCGTCGGCGACCGAACTCGCCCCCGAGGTCGCCGTGCGCCTGACCACCGAGCCCCGCCACCCCTCGCCCGCGCGCCTGGCCCGGGCCCTGGCGCTGGCGGCCGTGCGCGAGACCTTCGAGGAAACGGGCCTGCTGCTGGCCAAGAGCGCGCAGGCCCGCCCGGCGGCGGGCGCCTGGCGGCCGTTCCTGGCCCAGGGCGCCTTGCCCGACCTGTCGCCGCTGAGCTTCGTGGCCAGGGCCATCACCCCGCCCTACCGGCCGCGCCGCTTCGACGCCCGCTTCTTCATGGCCCCGGCCAGCGCCCTGCTCAGCCTGGAGCCGCAGCCAGACTGCGGCGAGCTGGACGAGATCGCCTGGGTCACCTTCGAGGAGACCCGCGACCTCGACCTGCCCAGCATCACCCGCATGGTGCTGCGCGAGTCGGCGTTTCGCCTGAAAGACCCCAACCGCCCCGCGCCGTTCATGCGATTCCTGCGCGGCAACGCCGTGCTGACGGAGCTTTGACCATGCTCGCCCTCCTCCTCGCCCTGCAGGCCGCCCCGGCGCCCGCGATCGACCAGGCCGCCTTCCTCGCCGGCTGCTGGCGGCAGGAGCGCCCGAACGGCGTCGTCGAGGAGCAGTGGCTGGCGCCCGGCGGCGGCATGATGCTGGGCATGAGCCGCACCGTGCGCGAGGGCAAGGCGCGCGCCTACGAGTTCACCCGAATCCAGGAGGCCGACGGGCGACTCACCTTCTTCGCCCTGCCCTCGGGCCAGCCGGCCGCGGCCTTCCCGCTGAAAAGCGCCGCGCCCGGCGAGCTGGTGTTCGAGAACCCCGCCCACGACTTTCCCCAGCGCGTGATCTACAAAAGCCAGGGCCAGGACGGGCTTCTGGGCCGGATCGAGGGCGAAATCGGCAGCAAGGCGCGGTCCGTGGACTTCCCGTACAAACGATGTTCAGGCGCCGATTGACTTTGGCCCGTTGATGCGTATGTTCCGCGCCTCTCATTTCGACCGCGCGGAGACCTGCGCGACCACCGCAGGGATACGACCATGGCCAAACCGGCTTCGATCAAGATCCGCCTGAATTCGACGGCGGACACCGGCTTCTTCTACGTCACCAAGAAGAACGCCCGCACCAAGACCGAGAAGATGGTGCTGAAGAAGTACGACCCGGTCGTGCGCAAGCACGTCGAATTCCGCGAAGGCAAGATCAAGTAAGATCGCCTCGTCGCACCGACGATTCTCGAAAACGCCCGGCGGCAACGTCGGGCGTTTTTGTTTTTCCGGTCCCTGGAATAGGTTCATCGCGTGATCGTTCGCCTCGCCCTCGCCTTCTCCGTCATGGCCGCCCTGCCCGCCTGCGCCGAGCCCGCGCCGGTGCAGAGCTACGAGGTGGTCCGCACCTATCCCCACGACCGCCAGGCCTTCACCGAGGGCCTGCTGGTGCGCGACGGCCAGCTCTATGAGAGCACGGGGCTGGAAGGCCGCTCGTGGGTGCGCAAGGTGGACCTGGAGACCGGCGCGGTGCAGCAGCAGGCCGACCTTGATCCCAAGTACTTCGGCGAGGGCATCGTCGACTGGGGCGACCAGATCATCCAGCTGACCTGGCAGAACGGCATCGGCTTCGTGCGCGACCGCTCGACCTTCGCCGTCAAGTCGACCTTCAGCTACGCCGGCGAGGGCTGGGCCCTGACCAAGGACGACCGCCGCATCATCATGAGCGACGGCACCGACGAGCTGCGGTTCCTGGACCCCAAGACGCTGAAGGAAACCGGCCGGGTGAAGGTGACCGACGATGGCAAGCCCGTGGACCAGATCAACGAGCTGGAGTTCATCAAGGGCGAGGTCTGGGCCAACATCTGGCAGACCGAGCAGATCGTGCGGATCGATCCCAAGACCGGAAAGGTGGTCGGGCGCCTGGACCTGTCCGGCTTGCTGACGCCGCAGGAGGCCGCCCGCGCCGACGTGCTGAATGGCATAGCCTACGACGCCAAGGCCGACCGCATCTTCGTCACGGGCAAGTTCTGGCCGTGGCTGTTCGAGATCAAGGTTCTCAAATGACCCTTCTCCCATAGGGAGAAGGTGGCGGTCGAAGGCCGCCGGATGAGGGGTTAGGGACTGAAGACGGCGTGCCAGCACGCCGGTCGACGGCGTAACCCCTCCCCCTCCCATGCTTCGCATGGGCCCCTCCCTCTCCCTCTGGGAGAGGGGAACTTAAGCCGCCTTGCAGACCACGGCGTTGCGGCCGGCGGCCTTGGCTTCGTAGACGCCGCTGTCGGCGCGCTTGAGCAGGGCCTCGGGGGTGTCGCCCGCGCCGGTGGTGGCCGAGACGCCGACCGAGATGGTCACCGTCAGCATTTCCTGGCCGCCGGCCACGCGGAACGGCGAGCCGGCCACGTGCATGCGGATGCGCTCGGCGATGCGCACGGCGTCGGCCAGCTGGGTGTCGGGCATGATCACCGTGAACTCCTCGCCGCCGTAGCGGCAAGGCAGGTCGATGGCGCGCACGTTCGAGGCCAGGCGCAGGGCGAACTCGCGCAGCACCTCGTCGCCGACGTCGTGGCCGAAGCCGTCGTTGATCTTCTTGAAGTAGTCGATGTCGATCAGCAGGGCCGAGACCGGGTCGCCGCCCATGGTGGCGCGGTTGACCAGGGCCGACAGCTGGCCGGTCATGTAGCGGCGGTTGTGCAGGCCGGTCAGCGGATCGGTGACGGCCAGCTCCAGCGAGTGGTCGAGGTTGTTGCGCAGATAGTCGGTGTAGCGCTTGCGACGCACCTGGGTGCGGACGCGGGCGGCCAGCTCCTGCGGGTCGATCGGGCGCGGCAGCACGTCGTTGACGCCGATATCCAGCGCCTTGACCATCCGCGGGCGGTCGTCGGGATCCACCACGGCCAGGATCGGCAGGTGGCGAGTGCGTTCGTTCGAGCGCAGGGCCGCCGAGAAGCGCAGGCCGTCGAAGCCGCGGGCGGCGGCGTTGACGATGACCAGGTCGACCGGACCGCTGGCGCTGATCTCGGCCTTGGCCAGGTCGGTCTCGATGACCGGGCGGTGCTCGACCGCCAGTTCGGTGGCGACGCGCTGGGCCTGGCGTTCGTTGTCGTCGACGATCAGCACCCGGCCGCCAATGCCGTCGAGGCGGGCGGCGGCGCCGGCGATCACGCCGATGCGGCGGCCCGAGGCCTCGCGTTGGCGCAGTTCGTCAATGACCATCTTCAGGCGGGTCAGGCTGCGCACGCGGGCGAACAGCATGACGTCGTCAATGGGTTTGGTGAGGAAGTCGGCGGCGCCCGCCTCCAGGCCCTGGATGCGATCGGCGCGCCCGTCGAGGGCGGTGACGAGCACCACCGGGATGTGGCGGGTGGCGGCGTCTTCCTTGAGCTTGCGGCAGACGGTGAAGCCGTCCATGCCGGGCATCATCACGTCGAGCAGGATGATGTCGGGCAGCTCCTCGGCCGCCTTGGCCAGAGCGGTCGGGCCGTCATAGGCGTAGGAGACCTGATAATACTCGGCCGAAAGCTTGGCCTCGAGCAGGCGCACATTGGCCTCGATGTCGTCGACGACGAGGATTCGCGCGCTCACGGCCTGTTACCTCTCCAGCAGTCGGCGGATGGTGTCGAGGAAGTGCGACACCGAGATGGGCTTCGAGATATACGCCTCGCAGCCGCCCTCGCGAATCCGCTCTTCATCGCCCTTCATCGCAAATGCCGTAACAGCGACCACGGGTATATGTGACAGATCGTCGTCCTCCTTGAGCCACTTGGTCACTTCCAGACCCGAAATCTCGGGCAGCTGGATGTCCATGAGGATCAAGTTAGGGCGGTGTTCACGGGCGATCGACAGCGCCTGCAGTCCCTCGCGGGTCTGCAGGGTCTCGTAGCCCTGGGCCTCGAGCAGATCATGAAACAGCTTCATGTTCAGCTCGTTATCCTCGACGATGAGGACCTTCTTCGTCATCCTGACCCCGACCATACGGTCCGTGGCGACACGTGAGGGATTCGCGCCGCTTCTTCATCCTCAGATCGCACGAATATCCTTAAGCCCGCGCTAATCGCGTTTCCAACGACCGATCGCACACAAATGGACGCCCGCTCTCCCGACCTCAAGACCTGCACGCTGGATGCGCACCGCCCGCTCGTCATCGTGGACGTCGACGAAGTGCTGGCCCGCTTCATGGCCGGCTTCGGCGCATTCATCGGCCGGCACGGCTTCGAACTGCGCGTCGATCGCTTCGCGCTGTTCCAGAACATCTATCGCCCGGGCGAGACCGAGCACCTGGACCTGATCGCCGGCCGGGCCCTGTTCGACGACTTCTTCCGTGACGGCGGCGAGGACCTGGAGCCGGCCGTGGGCGCGGCCGACGCCCTGGCCGACCTGTCGCTGGACGCCAACGTCGTGATCCTGACCAACGCGCCCGAGCACGGCCGCCAGACCCGCGCCCGCTGGCTGAAGACCCACGGCTTCGACTATCCGCTGATCATCAACGCCGGCCCCAAGGGACCGTCCGCGGCCGACCTGGCCGGGCGGGTCGAGGCGCCCGCAGTGTTCGTCGACGACCTGCTGCCGCAGCTGGAATCAGTGGCCGAGTACGCCCCGAGCGTCCGTCGCTTCCAGATGGTGGCCGACGAGCGGCTGCGCCCTCTGGCCCCCAGCGCGCCCGACCGCCACGCCCGCATCGACCTGTGGCCCGACCTCAAGGTCGCCATCCGCGAGGCGCTGGCGCTCGACGCACGATGAAGGCCCTCTGCAGGGACTGTCTCTGGACCGGCGAGCGCAAGGCGCCGCGCTGCCCGTCGTGCGGCTCGCCGCGCACGGTCTTCCACGAGGAACTGGGCGCCCTGTCGATGGCGCACCTGGACTGCGACGCCTTCTACGCCTCGGTCGAGAAGCGTGACGATCCCACCTTGCGCGACAAGCCGGTGATCGTCGGCGGCGGCAAGCGGGGCGTGGTCACCACGGCCTGCTACATCGCCCGCATGAGCGGCGCGCGCTCGGCCATGCCGATGTTCAAGGCGCTGCAGCTGTGCCCCGACGCCGTCGTGGTGAAGCCCAACTTCGCCAAGTACAAGCACGAGAGCGCGCTGATCATGGCCCGCCTCTCGACCCTGACCCCGTTGGTCCAGCCGCTGTCGCTGGACGAGGCCTGGATTGACCTTTCCGGCACCGAACGCCTGCACGGCGCGCCGCCGGCGGTGATGCTGGCCAAGGTGCAGCGCGACATCGAGGCCGAACAGAACCTGACCGTCTCCATCGGCCTGGCCCCCAACAAGTTCCTGGCCAAGATCGCCTCGGAGCTGGACAAGCCGCGCGGCTTCTCGGCCATCGGCGCGGCCGAGGCGGTGGCGTTCCTGGCGACCAAGCCGGTGTCGATCCTGCCGGGCGTGGGTCCGGCCACGGTGAGCAGCCTCGCGGGGCTGGGCCTGCGCACGGTCGGCGACATCGCCAACGCCGACCTGAAGATGCTGGCCAGGGAACTTGGCGCGGGCGGCCTGCGCCTGCATCGCCTGGCCCATGGCGAGGACGCCCGGGCCGTCGATCCCGACAGCGTGCGCAAGACCATCAGCGCCGAGACCACCTTCAACGACGACCTCTATCGCCGGGAAGACCTGGAGGACCAGCTATGGCCCCTCTGCGAGAAGGTGGCCCGGCAGGTGCGCCGCGAGGAGGTGGCCGGCCGCGTGGCGACGCTGAAGCTGCGCACGCCCGACTTCAAGATCCACACCCGTCGCCGCACCTTGCCCGTCCCCACCCAGACGGCCCAGACCCTGTTCCAGGTGGCGCGCGAACTGCTGGCCGCCGAGCCGGCCGGACGGTCCTACCGCCTGATCGGCGCGGGCCTGACCGAGTTCGTCCCGGCCGCCGGCGCGGCCGACGACTTCTTCGCCGGCGACGAGCGCCGGGCGCTGAAGAGCGAGACCGCGATCGACGCCCTGCGCGGCAAGTTCGGCCTTGGCGCCGTCGTCACCGGCCGAGCGTTGAAGAGCAAGTAGGGACCAAACAGCCGTCCTTCCCCGCGAAGGCGGGGACCCAAGCTGACATTCGGGAGGGGGCGCGGTGGCGGATTGCCCCCGGGCTCGGCTTGGATCCCCGCCTTCGCGGGGATGCACGGAGAAAAATCGGTTCAGGTTCGCGGCTATTGACCGGCGTCGGCGCTCAACGCCTCGCCCGCCGTCGTCCGCACGGCCTGGGTTAACTGGTCGAGCAGCCGCGCGGACAGCCTCGTTCGCTGCCAGTAGAGGGCGACGGATATGGCGTGGCCCGGCGGCAGTTCGACCAGCCGTCCGGAGGCCAGGTGCGGCTCTGCCAGCGTGCGCGGCGTCATCGCCCAGCCCAGGCCCGCCAGGTTCATGTCGAGCATGCCCTGCGTGGCGGGCGTCCAGTGCACCGGCCCTTCGGGGCGCACGCCCAGCGCCTCCTGCGCCCAGCGGGCCTGCAGGCCATCGCGGCGGTCGAAGCGCAGCAGCGGCGCGTGGCGCAGGCGCTCGACGTCGAAACCATCCGGGAAGACGCGGGCCATGAAGGCGGGGCTGGCCGTGGCCAGATACTCGATCGCGCCCAGCGGATAGGTCTTGCAGCCGACGACCGGCGCCGGATCGGCGGTGACGGCGGCCAGCACCTCGCCGTCGCGCAGGCGCTCGGCGGTGTGCGCCTCATCCTCCATGACGAGATCGAGCATGGCGCCGGTCTCTTCGGCGAAGCGCGCAGCGGCCAGCGGGAACCAGGTGCTGACGCTGTCGGCGTTGACGGCGATGCGGACCACGGCCGGTCCCTCGGCCAGATCGGCCAGGCGCGGCAGGTCGGCGACCAGATCGCCCTCCAGCAGCCGCACCTGCTCGACATGGGCGCACAGCCGTGCGCCGATCTCTGTGGGACGGCAAGGCTGGCCGCGGGTCAGCAGCACCGCCCCCAGGCGCTCCTCCAGCCCCTTCACCCGCTGGGATACGGCCGAGGGCGTGACGCCCAGCACGGCGGCGGCCTTGTCGAACGCCCCCTCGCGGGCGACCGCCGCCACGGCGGCCAGGGAGGCGTAGTCCAGCATTAGCCAGCCTAATTTTGATTTAGCATCCTTAGTTAGACTACAGGCGCCGTCGCCGCCATCAAGACGGTCATGAGCACCGCCCTCCTCCCCGCCTTCGCCCCGGCCTTCGCAAAGGGCTTCGCCCTCTCGGCCGGCCTGATCGTCGCCATCGGCGCGCAGAACATGTTCGTCCTGCGCCAGGGGCTGAAGCGCGAGCATGTGGCGCCGATCGTGCTGTTCTGCGCCCTGGCCGACGCCACGCTGATCATCGCCGGCGTCAACGGGCTGGGCGCGGTGCTGGCGCTGGTTCCGGGACTGTCGCTGGCGCTCAGCCTGGGCGGCGCGGCGTTCCTGGCTTGGTACGGCGTCAGCGCGCTGCGCCGAGCCACCAATCCCGAAGCCCTGGCCCTGGCCGACCAGCCGAGCATCACCCTGGGGGCGGCGCTGGCCGGAACGGCCGCCTTCACCTTCCTCAACCCGCACGTCTACATCGATACGGTGATGCTGATGGGCGCGGTCGGCGCCAGCCTGCCGGCCGGCGAACGGCCGCTGTTCATGGCCGGCGCGGCCCTGGCCAGCCTGTCGTGGTTCTCGGCCCTGGGCTTCGGGGCCCGCTTCCTGGTCCCGCTGTTCGCGCGCCCCGCCGCCTGGCGCGTGCTCGATCTCGTCATCGGGGCGGTGATGCTGCTGCTGGCCGCCAGCCTGCTGGTCGGGGCGGCCGGCCGCTAGGCGGAAACGGCCCTCCCCGGCCGGAATGCTCGGACAACGGCCAAGACATCACCCAGAGGACTCTGCTTGACAGAGCAAATCAACAACGCCACCCTGCACCACAGAGAGCTTTGAGCTCCATGGAGGATGTGATGGTGCTGACCAAGGACGAGGCCGCCGCCGCGCTGGCCGACATACAGGCGACCACCCGCCGGGGCGCCACCCTGCGCGGCTATCGGATCGGCGGACCGATCCTGATGCTGTGGAGCGTGATCTGGATGCTGGGCTATCTCAGCATGGGCCTGCTGCCGTCGCACCAGTGGGGATGGGTGTGGCTGGTGCTCGATACGGTCGGCGCGATCGGCTCGATCCTGCTGGCCCGTCCCGCGGAAAAGGCCACGCGCGCCGCCGGCGCCAAGAGCGACCGCAGCTCGCTGAAGATGATGGGCGGCATGGCGGTGGCCATCGTGTTCGTGATGTCGACCTTCTACGTGCTGCGCCCCACCGATCCGGCCGCCTACCTGGCCTTTCCGGGCCTGATGGTGGGCGCGATCTACGCGGCTGTCGGGGTGTTCGTGGCAGGGCGCTATCTGGGGATCGGCGCGGTGATGTTCGCCCTGACCCTGGTCGGGTTCTACGCCTTCCCCGAGATCCTCGCCTTCTGGATGGCCAGCGCCAGCGTGGCGCTGTTCGTCAGCGGCGTCTGGCTGGCGAGGGCGTGAGCATGGCCAAGGCCGACGACCTGATCCACCAGCCCCTGCGCCTGAAGATCATGGCCGCCCTCTATGCCGAGCGCGACGGCGAGCCGCCGGAATTCTCGCGCCTGAAGACGATCACCCAGGCCACCGACGGCAACCTGGGCAGCCACCTGACCGCCCTGGAGAAGGCCGGCTATGTCGAGATCCTGAAGGACCACGTCGGCAAGCGTCCCCGGACCCGGGCCAAGGTCACGCCGACCGGCGCCAAGGCCTTCAGGGACCACGTCGCCTACCTGCGCGAACTGGTCGAAGGGATCGACTGACGCAAGCGAAGATTGAACGATGGAATGGCGGGCGCCACAGTGGCGCCCGCCATGATCGTATTGCTTATCGCCGCCGCCCTGCAGGGCGCCCCGACGCCTCCGCCGCCTCCGCCGCCGGTGCTCCACACCTATGACGAGCTGCTGATCTATTTCGGCCCCGGCCCCATGGACATGCGGGACAGTTCGCGCCCGGCGATCGGCGAGGCCGTCAGGCAGATCGAGCTCTACAAGCCGGCCAGGATCCTGGTCACGGGGCACACCGACTCACTGGGTCCGGCGGATCGCAACATGCAGCTTTCGGCCCGGCGCGCCGAGCTGGTCAGGCAGGCCCTGATCAAGGCCGGCGCTCCGGCGGACCGGCTCGAGATCGTCGCCCAGGGAGAGAGCCAGCCGGCGGTGTCCAGCGGCGACGAGGTCGCCGAGCCCCTCAACAACCGCGTGATCGTGATCCTGAAGGACCCGACCGCGCCGCCGCGCTGACTACATCAGCGAGCCCTTGCCGCTGGTCACTTCGGTGTAGCGGTGCACGCGCACGGCCTGCACGAGGCCAAAGCCGATCATCACGGTCATCATCACGGTGCCGCCGTAAGACAGCATCGGCATGGGCACGCCCACGACCGGCGCCAGGCCCATGACCATGGCCCCGTTGATCAGCACGTAGAGGGCGAAGGTCGCCGTCACGCCCGAGGCGGCCAGACGTCCGAAGTGGCTGTGGCTGATCGAGGCGATGCGCAGCGCCATGAAGATGACCACGCCGTACAGCGCCAGCACCCACAGGCAGCCGACGAAGCCGAACTCTTCGGCCAGGGTGGCGAAGATGAAGTCGGTCTGCTTTTCCGGCAGGAAGTTCAGCTGGCTCTGCGAGCCGAGGCCGAAGCCCTTGCCGAGCAGGCCGCCTGAGCCCAGGGCGATCTTCGACTGGTAGATGTGGTAGCCCGAACCCGACTGGTCGGCCTCGGGGTTGAGGAAGGTCAGCACGCGCTTGCGCTGATAGTCGTGCAGCACGAACAGCACGAAGGGCGGGATGGCCACCAGGGCGCCGATGACGCCGGTGGCGATCACCCGCCAAGACAGCCCCGCCAGCACCACGATGGCCAGGCCCGTCATGGCGATCAGCATGGCGGTGCCGAGGTCGGGCTGGTGGGCCACCAGCAGCACCGGCGCGCCGATCATCGCCAACGGAACCAGCAGCCGCCAGGAGAACCGGGCGCTGTCGGCCGACAGGCCGTGGTAGTAGCGGGCCAGGGCCAGCACCACGCCGATCTTCATGATCTCGGACGGCTGGAAGCGGAAGCCGCCGATCGACAGCCAGCGCTGGGCGCCCAGCGACACGTCGCCGATCAGCTCCACGGCCACCAGAAGCAGAAGGCCCACCCCATAGATCGGATAGGCCAGGGTGAACCAGACCCGCAGGTCGACCATCGCCAGGATGATCATCATGATGAAGTAGAGGCCGAAACGAAGCAGGTGCTTGTCGGCCCAGGGCTCCCACGAGGCGCCCGCGATCGAGAACAGCATCAGCGCGCCCGAGCCCGCGATCAGGCACAGGAGCAGGCAGAAGGTCCAGTCGATCTCCATGAACTTGATGATCGGCCGATCGCGTTCGCCGGGCCGGGAGAGGCCGCCGCTGAGGGTCATATGTGGCCTCCCTGGGGTGGCTGGCCGGTCGTCGGGGTCGCCTCGGGCGGCGGCGGAGCGCCCTCCTCCGGCTCGTCGGGCGCGGCGCCTTCGACGACGCCGTCCGCGGTCTCGACCGGGGCCTCGGGCAGAGGCATGGGACGTTCGATGCGGGCGCGGATCTCCGGATCCTTCAGGAGGGCCACACGCATGACCTCGCGGGCGCGCGGCGCGCCGGCGGTGGCGCCGCCCAGGCCGCCGTGCTCGACCAGCACCGCCACGGCGTAGCGCGGATCGTCAAAGGGCGCGAAGGCCACGAACAGGTTGTGGTCCTTGAGCTTCCACTGCACCGAGGCGCTGTTGCGGCTCTTGACCTTGTCGTAGCTGCGGACCTGGGCCGTACCGGTCTTGCCGGCCATCTGCACGTCGCCCAGGCCCAGCTGGCTCTGGCGATAGGCCGTGCCGCGCACGTCGTTGGCCACGGCCGCCATGCCGCCGCGCACGTAGTCGAGGTGCTCCTTAGAGAACGGCATGTCAGGCACGTCGGCGCCGCTGGGCTGCTCGACGCCGCCGACCGACTTGATCAGGCGCGGGTTCAGGGCCTTGCGGCCGTTGGCCAGGCGCGCGGTCATCACCGCCAGCTGCAGCGCGTTGACGCTGAGCGCGCCCTGGCCGATGCCGTAGCTGGGGGTTTCGCCCGGAAACCAGATCTGGTTGGCCGGATTGCGCTTGAAGGCCCGCTTCTTCCACTCGCGGTCGGGGACGATGCCCTTCTTCTGGCCGGGAATGCCGATGTCGAAGATCTCGCCGAAGCCCACGCCGCGGGCGGCCGTGGCGATGGCGTCGGGGCCGATCTTCAGCGCCGTCTGGTAGAAGTAGATGTCGCA
This sequence comes from Caulobacter sp. 10L414, assembly GCF_056395525.1. Classification (NCBI taxonomy): domain Bacteria; kingdom Pseudomonadati; phylum Pseudomonadota; class Alphaproteobacteria; order Caulobacterales; family Caulobacteraceae; genus Caulobacter; species Caulobacter sp. 10L414. Next base: position 1,785 of record NZ_JBFTJR010000078.1, on the reverse strand, counting down.
CGAGTTCTTGATGGCGTCGTGCATGTTCTGGGGGCCGTGGCCGCCCTTCTGCCAGCAGCGCCAGGTGCGGCCGCCGTAGTACCAGCTGCCCGGGCAGTTGATGCGGATGTTCGGATCGATGCCGGCCGCCAGCGCGGCCAGGCCCACCGTGGGCTTGAAGGTCGAGCCCGGCGGATAGGTGCCGGTCATCGCCTTGTCGAGCAGCGGCTTGCGCTCGTACTCCGACAGCGCCCGGTACTCCGCGCCCGACAGGCCCTTCACGAAGCGGTTGGCGTCGAAGCTGGGGGCCGAGACCATGGCCAGCAGGTCGCCGTTGCGCACGTCCATGACGACGATGGCGCCGCTCTCCTCGCCCATCACCTCGAGGGCGCGGTTCTGGATGTCGGCGTCGAGGGTGAGGCGCACTTCCTTGCCGGGCGTGGCGGGGATGTCGCCGGCCGGGTCCAGGCTGACCACGCGGCCCTGCGCATCGACCTCGGCCTTGATGGCCCCCGCGCGGCCGCGCAGGTCGAGGTCGAAGGCCTTCTCCACGCCCTGGCGACCGATGCGGAAGCCGGGGTTGTGCAGCAGTTCCTGGTCTTGGGTCGGATCCTTCCTGGCCGCCTCGACGTCGCGGTCGGACACCTTGGCGACATAGCCGATGACGTGGGCGAAGGCGCCGCCGAACGGATAGACCCGCACCTCGCCCATGTCGGCGCTGATGTTGGGCAGTTCGGGCGCGCGGATGTTGATCCGGGAGAACTCCTCCCAGGTCATGTCCTCCATCACCACCACCGGCGCCTTGCGCGGAGCGTTGTTGATGTCCTTGAGCAGGCGGGCGCGGCGCGTGCCGTCGATCGGCACCAGGGTCGCCAGGTCGTCGAGGGTGGCCTCGACGTCCATGCCCTTCTCCTTGATCACCATCAGGCGAAAGTTCGGGCGGTTCGAGGCCAGGGCCACGCCGTTGYGGTCGAGGATCAGGCCGCGCGGCGGCGGCACCAGGCGGTAGTTGAACTGGTTGCCGGCCGAAAGCTTCTGGTAGCGCTGGGCCTCGACCAGCTGCAGCTGGGCCAGGCGGCCGGTCAGGGTCAGCAGGCCCGCGCCGGCCAGGCCGCCGAGCAGGAACGCGCGGCGGTGGAAGACCCCCTGCCGCTCGTTGACCTCGAAGAAGAAGATCGACGGTTCGCTCATCGCCTCACCGGAACCGGACGTCGGCGTCTTCGAAGCGATCGATCAGCCGGTGCGCGAACGGGAACAGCAGCGCCGTGGCCAGGAACTGCCAGAACACGGCCACCAGGCTGGGCATGGCCAGGCTGTCCATCATCGTGAACAGGAAGCCGGCGGTCATGGAAAGCGCGCTGGCCCCGGCGTACCAGGCCCACAGCATGGGCCGGCTCTGGCCGGTCAGCATGTTGCGGCCCGCCAGCACGCAGGCGTAGGCGACCAGCAGCGACAGGCCCCACAGGCCCGTGGGACCGCCCCAGAAGGTGTCGAGGAACAGGCCCAGCAGCAGCAGCGCGAACGGGGCCAGGATCGACGGGCGGATCACGGCCCAGGCGAAGGCCGGGACCATGGCGAAGATCGGCTCGGGCAGCTGCAGGCCCCACATGCGGATCGGCGCGGCGAACAGGATCGTCGCCAGGATCACGAACAGCATGGGGACGCCCAGCCAGCGCCCCGGATTGAGGGGCCGGGCGCCGGTCATTGCGGCGTCCGGGCCGGCGCGGTCGCCGGCGTGCTGGTTGCGGGACGGGCCGCGGCGGGCGGCCGGGTCGTCGTCGCGGCGGGCGTCGTGGTCGGCTTGGG
>NZ_JBFTJR010000077.1:0-19449 GCF_056395525.1 Caulobacter sp. 10L414 | reverse complement strand
CCCTCTGGGGGAGGTGGCCCGGAGGGCCGGAGGGGGCTCACCCCGCCCGCTTCAGCAGGTCCAGCACCACGTGCAGGCTGTCGGCGATGTGGACGCACTTTTCGTGCATCTCCTCGGTCGGGTCGAGGATGTCGGGCACCATGATGGTCATCATCCCCGCCCCGTGCGCCGCGCGGACGCCGGGGTGGGAATCCTCCAGCGCCAGGCAGGCCAGCGGATCCACGCCCAGCCGCTGGGCGGCCAGCAGGTAGGGGTCCGGGTGCGGCTTGTGCCGGGTCACGTCGTGGTGGGCGACCACCGCGTGGAAGCGCGGAAGGAGATCGAAGCGACCCAGATACCGCTCCACCGCCGGCAGGCCGTTCGAGGTGGCGATGGCCCGCGGCAGGCCCATCTCGTCCAGGTGATCGAGGATCTCCTGCACGCCGGCCTTCAGCCGGATCTCGGCCTCCAGCAGCAGCTCGACGTCGGCCCACAGCCGCTCGAAGAACGGTTTGACGGGGAAGGTCTCGCCATAGAGGTCGCGCAGCATCACCGCGCATTCGGGATTGGTCTTGCCGACCATCGAGGCGTAGGTCGCCGCCGTCACCGGAACCCCGAACGCCTGGCCCGCGTCGATCATCGCGGCGCGATAGACGGTCTCGGTGTCGAGCAGCAGGCCGTCCATGTCGAAGACCACCGCCTCGACGCGGCGGGGGAAGCTCACCGCCAGAACTCCTCGGCGCGATAGCCCTGGAAGTAGAGCAGCGCGGTCAGGTCGGCATGGTCGACCTTGGCGTCGGCCTGGGCGGCCACGATCGGCTTGGCGCGGTAGGCCACGCCCAGGCCGGCGGCCTCGATCATCGCCAGGTCGTTGGCGCCGTCGCCCACGGCCAGGGCGTCGGCCGGGGTCAGGCCAAGAGCGGCGGTCTCCTCCTCGAGGGCGGCGAGTTTCGCCTCCTTGCCCAGGATCGGGTCGCCGACCTCGCCGGTCAGGGCCTCGCCCTGCTCGATCAGCGTGTTGGCGCGGTTCAGGTGGAAGCCGGCGGCTTCGGCCACCCGGCTGGTGAAGAAGGTGAAGCCGCCCGAGACCAGGGCGCAGCGGGCGCCGTGGGCGGCCATGGTCCGAACCAGCGTCTCGGCGCCGGGATTGAGCCGCACGCGCTCGTCGAAACAGGTCTGCAGCGCCGTGGTCGCAAGGCCCTTGAGCATGCCGACCCGCTCGCGCAGGGCGCCCTCGAAGGCCAGTTCGCCGCGCATGGCGCGCTCGGTGATCTCGGAGACCTTGTCCTTGACGCCGGCGAAGTCGGCCAACTCGTCCAGGCATTCGACGTTGATGATCGTCGAGTCCATGTCGGCGATCAGCAGGCGCTTCCGGCGGTTTTCGACGGGCTGGACGGCGAAGTCGACGGGCCTGTCGCCGATGGCGGCGATCACCCGCTCGCGGACCGCAGCAACCTCGCCCTCGAAGGTGACGTCGACGGCGTTCGGGCCGAGCGGAACGATCTGGCCCAGCGCAAGAGCGGCGGCGAGAGTTTCGGCCTCCGGGCCGACGAGGGTCAGGACGTGCATGGCGGGGCGGCTAAGCCAGTCGCCCCCCGCCGTCAACCCGCATTAGTCCATCTGGATGCCGGTGCAGCGCTGCATCAAGGCCATGGCCGCGCGCCGGCCGCCCTGCTCGGCGGTTTCGCCCTCGACCGGCTGGGCGTTCTCGAACAGGAAGCTGAGGCCTTCCTCATACACCTTCGAGGGCTTGACCCCGCGCTGGGCGCCGTCCTCGAACGCCTCGTCCATCATGATCCGGCCCTTGGCGCCGAAGGCTTCCAGCACGAACTGGATGCCGCGCCCGTCCTGGCCCTGCTTGGCGAACAGTTGCGGATAGCTGGTCGAGACCTGGCCCAGGATCACCAGCACCGCGCCGCAGCCGGCCTTCTCCTCGCTGGACATCGCCTGGGCCGGCGCCGCGGGAAGGCGCGAAGCCGCCGAAGGGGCGGGCGCCTTGGACTTGGCGGTCTCGGGCGTGGCGGCCTGAACCGAACCCGCCGCCAAGGAGGCGACCAGCGCCGCTGCGATCATGTATGTACGCTTCATGGACCGTGACGCCCCCAATGCAACCGTCGAAACGCCCTTCGCGCCCGACTCGCGCGTCTGGATGATCGCCGGGCCCACAGCCAGCGGCAAGTCGGCCTATGCGCTGGACCTGGCCGAGCGCACGGGCGGCGAGATCGTCAACGCCGACTCGATGCAGATCTACGCGGGCCTGCGGGTGCTGACCGCCGCCCCCTCGCCCGAGGAGGAAGCCCGCGCCCCGCACCACCTGTTCGGCGTCGCCGACGCGGCCGAGGGCTGGTCGGTGGGCCGCTGGCAGGCGGCGGCCGTCCGGGCCCTGCACGACATCGCCGCCCGCGGCCGGCCGGCCATCGTCGTCGGCGGCACCGGCCTCTACTTCCGCGCCCTGACCCATGGCCTGGCCGACGTGCCGCCGGTGCCCGAAAGCCAGCGCGAGATCTCCGGGCTGCTCTATGCGGCCCAGGGCGAGGCCGCGTTCCGCGATCTTCTGCGGCCGCTGGACCCGGCCGCGGAGGCCCGCATCGAAAGCGGCGACCGCCAGCGCCTCGTTCGCGCCCACGCCGTGGCCGTGGCCACCGGCCGCGCCCTCTCCGACTGGCAGGCCGACACCCGGCCGGTGCTGCAGGCCGGCGAATGGAGCGGCGTCGTGCTGGATCCGCCGCGGACCGAACTCTACGCCCGCTGCGACGCGCGCCTGGGCGTCATGGTCGAAAGCGGCGCCCTGGACGAGGTGGCGGCGATGGAACGGCGCGGCCTCGATCCGGCCCTCCCCGCCCTCAAGGCGGTCGGCTATCGCGAGCTCGCGTCGCACCTGCGCGGCGAGACCAGCCTCGAACAGGCGCTCGACGCCGCCCGCCAGGAAACCCGGCGCTACGCCAAGCGCCAGCTCACCTGGTTCCGGAACCAGACGCCGGACTGGACGCGGGTTTCGTCGGCGACCGCTCCGTCAGCCTGACGCCGGAGGCCAGAAGCCCCGGGCGGACCCGCTGCTCGTACTCGGCCTTGAACAGGGCCGCGCTGCGCGCCTGGACGATCGTTCCCAGCCGCTCGGACGCCCGCGAAACCTCGGGCAGTTCCAGGCTGCACGGCGCGCCGGGTCCGCTCGGCGTCTCTCCGGTCTCGGTCTCGGTCAGGATGCGGGTCATGGGTTCGGTGCAGGCCGTCTGGCCGGTGATCGAGCTGAAGCAGAAATCCCGCTGGTGATAGGCCTCGATGACCCACCGGCACTTGAAGGCCAGCCCATCGCCCAGGACCGCCGAAACCGCCTCCTCCCGAGCCGACATCTTCAGGAAGACCGCCTGCCGCGCGAGGGCGGCTTCCGAGCGCCCCTCCTTGACCAGCACCAGAGGCCGATCCTCCGTCGCGACGGACACCAGGCGATGCATGGCCGGCGGCTCGGCGGCGACGGCGGGCGGCGTGTCGGCCTGTGGCATTTTGATCCCCCTCTCAACTCTCGCCTCAGCTTGGCCCGCGGCCACAAGCCGCGGCAAGTCCGACGCCAGGCGGCGCCCGCATGCCCGCAGCCGCAAGATTGCAGGCAGGGTGTGACCGACTGACGGCCATCGCGAGCAAGCCCATTGCGCATTGCATGGCAAGGCCGGAGCAAGTTGCCGCCCGCAATGGCGCCGGCGCGGCCGGTCGAGGTCTTTTATTGCGCCAAAGCGCGCCTTGACGCCCTTTCGCGAGCATGGCATTCCCCGATCATCCATTTGGAGCAACACTCGTGCGCAACACCATGATCGTACTTATGGAGCGGCCGTTCACGGCGTGACCTCGAAGTCACGCTGATAGATCGGTCGCGCGCACAAAGGTCCTTCGGGGCCTTTTTTCTTTTCCGCCGCCTCCAAAGCCCAGTTTCACGTCCATCCGGGACTTCCGCCATGACCGCCCACCAGACCATCGAGAGCAACGCTCCCGCAGACACCGCGAACCGCGCCATGACCGGCGCCGAGATCGTGGTCCGCGGCCTCGTCGATCAAGGCGTCGAGGTGCTGTTCGGCTATCCCGGCGGCGCGGTCCTGCCGATCTACGACGCGCTGTTCCACGAGCCGCGCCTGCAGCACATCCTGGTCCGCCACGAGCAGGGCGCGACCCACGCCGCCGAAGGCTACGCCCGCAGCTCGGGCAAGCCGGGCGTCGTCCTGGTCACCTCGGGTCCGGGCGCGACCAACGCCATCACCGGCATCATGGACGCCCTGATGGATTCGATCCCGATGGTCGTCATCACCGGCCAGGTTCCGACCCACCTGATCGGCACCGACGCCTTCCAGGAAGCCGACACCGTCGGCATGACCCGCTCGTGCACCAAGCACAACTACCTGGTCAAAGACGTCCGCGACCTGCCGCAGATCATCCACGAGGCCTTCAAGATCGCCACCACCGGCCGTCCGGGCCCGGTGCTGATCGACATCCCCAAGGACGTCCAGTTCGCCAAGGGCGAGTACTACGGCCCGACCGAGGTCGCCTCGAGCCACGCCTATTCGCCGCGCATCAAGGGCGACGCCGGCCGCATCGCCGAAGCCGCCAAGATGATCGCCCAGGCCCGCCGGCCGATCTTCTACACCGGCGGCGGCGTCATCAACGCCGGCCCCAAGGCCAGCGAGAAGCTGCGCGAGTTCGCGGCCCTGACCGGCGCGCCGGTCACCTCGACCCTGATGGGCCTGGGCGCCTTCCCGGCCGCCGATCCGGCGTGGCTGGGCATGCTGGGCATGCACGGCACGTTCGAAGCCAACAACGCCATGCACGACTGCGACGTGATGATCTGCGTCGGCGCACGCTTCGACGACCGGGTCACCGGCCGCCTCGACGCCTTCTCGCCGGGCAGCAAGAAGATCCACATCGACATCGACGCCTCGTCGATCAACAAGAACGTCCGCGTCGACCTGCCGATCGTCGGCGACGCCGGCAGCGTCCTCGAGGATCTGATCGAGGCCTGGAAGACTGCCGGCCATCAGCCCAACAAGGCCGCCCTGACCGACTGGTGGACCCAGATCGACGCCTGGCGCGCCCGCCAGTGCCTCGCCTACAAGCGCTCGGACACGGTCATCAAGCCGCAGTACGCCATCCAGCGCCTGTACGAGCTGTCCAAGGACAAGGACGTCTACGTCACGACGGAAGTCGGCCAGCACCAGATGTGGGCCGCGCAGTTCTTCCGCTTCGAGGAGCCAAACCGCTGGATGACCTCCGGGGGCCTGGGCACCATGGGCTATGGCCTGCCGGCCGCCCTGGGCGTGCAGCTGGCCCACCCCAAGAGCCTGGTCGTCGACATCGCCGGCGAGGCCTCGATCCAGATGTGCATCCAGGAACTGTCGACCGCCATCCAGTTCGACCTGCCGGTCAAGATCTTCATCCTGAACAACGAATGGATGGGCATGGTCCGCCAGTGGCAGCAGCTGCTGCACGGCGAGCGCTACAGCCACTCCTATTCCGACAGCCTGCCCGACTTCGTGAAACTGGCCGAGGCCTATGGCGCGGTCGGCATCCGCTGCTCGGACCCGGCCGAGCTGGACGCCAAGATCCTGGAGATGATCAACAGCGACAAGCCCGTGATCTTCGACTGCCGCGTCGAGAAGCACGAGAACTGCCTGCCGATGATCCCCTCGGGCAAGGCCCACAACGAGATGATCATGGGCGAGGTCGAGGACATCGGGAACGTCATCGGCGAAGAGGGCGCGGGGCTGGTCTGATCGACCTCGCCCTTCGCCTTACACTGTTCTAGGCTTGATTCATGACCGCCAACGTTCAACCCGCCCCCGCCTCGGCCTACGATCTCAGCCCCAACGAGCAGGCCGAGCAGACCGCGACCTTCGCCCTGCTGGTCGACAACGAGCCGGGCGTGCTGCACCGCGTGGTCGGCCTGTTCGCCGCCCGCGGCTACAACATCGAAAGCCTTACCGTCGCCGAGACCGACCGCAAGGCCCACACCAGCCGCATCACCGTGGTCACCCGCGGCACGCGCCAGGTGCTCGACCAGATCGAGGCCCAGCTGAACAAGGTGGTCAACGTCCGCCGCGTGCATGACGTGACCCGCGACCCGAACGGCGTCGAGCGCGAGCTGGCCCTGGTCAAGGTGCGCGGCTCCGGCGCCGAGCGCGTCGAGGCCCTGCGCATCGCCGACATCTTCCGCGCCAAGCCTGTCGACACCACGCTGGAGAGCTTCGTGTTCGAAATCTCGGGCGCGCCCTCGAAGATCGACAAGTTCCTCGACCTGATGCGTCCGCTGGGCCTGGTGGAACTTTCCCGCACCGGCGTCCTTTCCATCGAGCGGGGCTTCGAAGGGATGTAAGCCGCATGGGCGTCATCGGACTGGCCATTATCGCGGGAGCCCTGGCGCTCGCGGCCCAGGCCCAGCCGGTCACGCCCGTGGTTCCCGCCGCCCCCGCGCCGCCGCCCGATCCGGCCGTCTGGTGGTCGAACGAAATTCCACGCCCCGCCTCGGAAGTCGATCCGCTGGCCGGCCGCCGGCTGGGGCGCAAGGAACAGCCCATCCCGATCGACAACGGCGTCGATCCCCTCCTCTATCGCCTCTGGGGCCTGCAGCCCCTGCAGACCCAGCTGGTGCGCGGCGGCGAAATGGTGCTGGAAGCCTGGGCCCGGCCCGCGCGCGGCGTCCGCCAGGCCGTCGTCCGCGTCACGGTGCGCCGCGACGGCCGCGCCTTCGTCCAGGCCCGCGCAGGCCTGGGTTGCTGCACGCCGGAGATCGGCCGTCGCGTCGACATCAACGCCGAACTGCCCGACGATCGCATCCCCGCCCTCAAGGCCCTGGCCGGCGATCCGGCCTGGGGTCAGCCCCGCAGCGTCATCGTCGACTACGGCGGCGGCGCGGTCGAGGGCGTCTGCGTCGACGGCGTCTCCTGGGACGTGACCCTGCTGGTTCCCGGCCAGGCCCGGCACCTGCGCCGCGCCTGCGACGACGCCGAGGTTGGCTCGATCGCGAGCGTGCTGTCGGCCGTGGTCGGAGCGGCGGCCGGACGCGACCCGCTGTTCGACGCGGTGCTGCCGCGCGGCGGCGACTTCTCGCGCCAAGCCGCGGCCTATGCCGATCTCAAAGCCCAGGGCGGGCAACTCAAGGCCGGAACCTCCAGCCGCCCCCAGCCCGCGGCCGTGCCCGTCGCCGACGACGAACCGGAACCGGCCGAGCCACCGGAGCCCGTCCCCTCAACGCCCGAGCCGCGCTGACCGCAGATCCGTAGGATCGTGCAATCAACCCGGAGCATCGCTCTACCGACTGGACGACCGGCTGGGTCATAGTGACCTCGTTCCGCCGCAGCTCCCCTGCGGCGCTCCCCCAAAACCAAAACCCCAAATCAAAGCCTGGCCATGACCCGCCACATGCCCCGTCGCGCGACGGCGGCGCCGCGCTGGTTCGCCGTCGCCCTCTGGGCCGGCGCCTGCGCGATGGCCGCCCTGCCCGCCCTGCTCTCGTCCGCTTCCGCCTGGAGGATCCTGCCATGATGATCGACCACCTCCCCGTCTCCGGCGTCTGGTCCTCGCCCGATGGCCGCTTCAGCCTCGAACTGCGCCCCGACGGCCGCTTCGTCGAGGTTCACGCCAACCCCGACGGCGTCTTCACCGGCGCCTATGTCCTGGTCGGCGAAACCCTGAAGCTGTTCGAGGACCACGGCGCCGTGGTCACCGGCCGCCTGGCCGAAGGCCGCCTCAGCCTGGGGACGGTTTAGCCGCGCCCCTTCCATCCGCGCCCCCTAGGGCCTATATTGGGTTCGTCCGGCTTCGGCCGAACTATGGGGATAAACGCGCACGTAATAAGCGGACTGGACCCGGGTGCGATTCCCGGCGGCTCCACCAAATCTCTCCCGAGTTATCACGGGACTGCATGGGGCCGATCAGCATCGACAGACGTGTAAAGGTGTTTGCTTTCTCTCGGCTTGGCCCACCGTTTCGGGCCATTAAACTAAATGCGAACGATAACTTCGCTGAAGAGTTCGCCGTCGCTGCGTAATGCGGTGCAGGTGAATTCGCCTCTTAAGTCCTAGGGGTTCAGATCCCTAGGCGGGGCCCGGAGGGAGCCTGGCAACAGAATCCCTCCACTTTCCAGATACCAAGATGTCTCGCGCCCGCCCTTTCCAAGGCGATTTCAGCGTGCTCGACGACGGAATCCCGTCGCTTTTCGAGACCGCCGGTCACCCCCGAAAATTTGTACGCCGCTACCGTATACGGGCGCCTTTGCCGCAAGCCCGCGACAGGTTACGCTGGCGACTGGATTTGTCGTTTTTGCTTAATCGAAGACCCATGGCCCGCACTCCTCCGACCGAAGACCTGATGCAGTACGAGGCCATGGCCCAGGACGCCCTGCGCGGCGTCGTCAAGGCCGCGCTGAAGAAGGCGGCCGCGCCCGGCGGCCTGCCCGAGCCGCACCATCTCTACATCACCTTCAAGACCCAGGCCGCCGGCGTCTCCGCGCCGCAGGACCTGCTCTCGAAGTATCCGGACGAGATGACGATCATCCTGCAGCACCAGTACTGGGATCTCGCCCCCGGCGAGACCTTCTTCTCGGTGACGCTGAAGTTCGGCGGCCAGCCCAAGCGCCTGTCGATCCCCTACGCGGCGGTGACCCGCTTCTACGATCCGTCGGTGCAGTTCGCCCTGCAGTTCGAGGCGCCCGAAATCGAGCCCGCCCCGGTCGAGCCCGAGCCCGAGCCGACCCCGCCCGCCGCCGACGGCGACGAGGCGCCCAAGATCATCTCCCTCGACCAGTTCCGGAAGAAGTAGGCCTTGAGCGACATCGCCTCGGACGAGCCTCAAACCCTCACCGACGAGGCGATCCTCGCGCGTTTCACGGCTTCGAAGAACGCACCGCCCAGCGCCCGGACGCTGGGCTTCAAGCTCATCGCCGTCAGTCAGGCCGAGCGGCGCGTCGAGATCGCCTTCGACGCCCGCGCCGACCTGCTGGCCAACCCGATGGGCCAGGTCCAGGGCGGCTTCGTCTGCGCCATGCTCGACGAATGCATGTCGGTGGCCGGCATGATCGCCTCGGGCATGACCCACGTGGTTCCCACCCTTGAGATGAAGACCAGCTTCCTGCGGCCGGCCATGCCCGGCGCGCTGCGCGGCGTCGGCCGGGTGGTGAAGTGGGGCCGCACGGTGTGCTTCATGGAGGGCGAGCTCTACGACGCCGAGGGCCGGCTGCTGGCCACGTCCACGGGCACGGCCCTGCCGACGCCCTTCGCCAAGTTCAAGAAATAGGCGCGCCATGGCCCGGGCGGCGAGCTTCCTGATCGGCCTGCTGCTGGCCCTGCTGGCCATCGCGCCCGCCCATGCCGAGGGGCCGTTCGACCGCTGGGCGGCCGTGGTCGTGGCCGGCGACTTCCGCGCCCATTCCGGCGGCTCGACCGAGGCCTTCGACAACGCCCGCCGCGACATCTCGCAAAGCCTGACCGCTCTTGGCTTCCCCGCCCCGGCGCAGTTCTCGACCCGCCCCAAGCGCTATCCCTCACAGGACGTGGCGGCTTCCGACGCCAAGTCGATCCAGGCCGGCCTGGCCTCGGCCGCCCAGGCCGCGCCGGCCGGCTGCTTCGTCTATATCACCTCGCACGGCGCACCCGAGGGCGTGGTGATGGGCGAAAAGATCCTGCGCCCCCAGCGCCTGGCGGCGATGGTCGACGACGCCTGCCCTGGGCGGCCGTCGATCGTGGTGATCTCGGCCTGCTTCTCGGGCGTGTTCGTTCCGGTCCTGGAGCGCGACGATCGCATGATCCTGACCGCCGCGCGCCCCGATCGCACCTCGTTCGGCTGCGGCGAAAGCGACCGCTATCCCTATTTCGACGACTGCTTCCTGTCCGAGATCGGCAAGGCCCGCGACTTCGCCGCGCTCGGCCGTGCGGTCCAGGCCTGCGTGGCGCGTAAGGAGGTCGACACCGGCATGACCCCGCCGTCGGAGCCGCAGATGTGGATCGGCCCCGAACTGCGCCCCCTGCTGCCCCTCTATGCCTTCTCCAAGGCGCGAAAGCCGGCGCCGCCCCCGATCTCGACGAGCCAGCCGGCTGGAAACTGAACAGCCCGACTGACGCAGCGGCAGTTTTCTTCCCGGGGCCGGTGTCCCTCGCCGCGCGAATTGGCCTAAGAAGGCCACGAGGGGCTCTATCGGCGAGGTGGGATACGTGACGTTGCGTTTGTCGTCCAAGGTCGCGCGGTGCGCGGCGGTCGTTGGGATCTGGCTGGCTGGCGCGGGCAGCGCCACGAGCCAAAGCACGGCGCCGACGGCCCCGATACCGACCGCGCCGCGCGCCCCGGCTCCGGCCACGACCGCGCCGAGGACCACGCCGCCCGTTCGAACGACGCGCCCGGCCACGCCGGCCGCCGCTCCGGTCGTGACGCCGCCTGTCGCGCCCGCCCTGCCCGGCGTCACGCCCCTGCCCGCGCCCGAGCTGGAAGCCTTCGTCGACGGCTTCGTCCGCCGGTCCATGAACCAGGACCACATCGCCGGCGTCACCGTCTCGGTGGTGCAGAACGGCCAGGTGGTGCTGAAGAAGGGCTACGGCGTCGCCAGCCTGTCGGGCGGCCGTCGGGTCGATCCGGACCGCACGCTGTTCCGCATCGGCTCGATCTCCAAGACCTTCACCTGGATCGCCCTGCAGAACGAGATCGACGCCGGCCGCATCCGCCCCGACACGCCGATCAACGTCTATCTGCCCGAGAAGCTTCAGGTCCGCGACCAGGGCAAGAAGAACCCGGTGCGGGTGCGCGACCTCTACAACCACACCCCCGGCTTCGAGGACCGCGCGCTGGGCCAGCTCTTCGAACGTGAGGAGCGCCGTATCCGGCCGCTGGATGTCTATCTGCGCCAGGAGCGCCCCAACCGGGTGCGCGAGCCGGGCGTGCTGCCCGCCTACTCGAACTATGGCGTGGCCCTGGTCGGCGCGGCCCTGGCCAACACCGGCGCCAAGCCGTTCGAGGACCTGATCGCCGAACGCGTGATCGTGCCGGCGGGCCTGACCCGCACCACCTTCCGCGAGCCCCGCGCCTGGCGCGACGACCTACCCGCGCCCATGGCCCCCGCCCTGGCCGCCGACATGGCCGAAGGCTATCGCTGGACACCGCTGGGCCTGCAGGCCCAGCCGGTGGAGTTCATCGGCCAGATCGCCCCGGCCGGCTCGGCCTCGAGCACCGCCGCCGACATGGCCCGCTACATGACCCTGCTGCTGAACGGCGGGACGATCGACGGCCGCACCGTGTTCTCGGCCCGCGCGGCCCAGGCGTTCCGCACGCCCAGCTATCGCCCCGCGGCCGGCGCCGCCGGCCTGAACAGCGGCTTCCAGGACATCGCCCTGCCCGGCAATCGTCGCGGCTTCGGCCACGGCGGCGCGACCCTCTGGTTCCACTCCAACATGGTCATCGTCCCGGACCTGGGCCTGGGCGTCTTCGTCTCGGTCAACACCGACACCGGCCAGAGCCTGCCCGCGACCCTGCCGTCGGCCATCGTCGAGCGCTTCTACGCGCCGGCCCGCGCGGTCCCGGCCTTCACGCCGCTGACCGCTGAAACGGCCGCGCTCTATGCCGGCGATTACCTGACCGACCGGCGCGCCTATGGGGGCCTGGAAGGCTTCGTGAACCGTCTGATCGGCGTGGCCAAGGTGCGCGCCAGCGCCCAGGGAGGCCTTGCCGTCACCACCGACGGCCAGACGCGCCTGTGGATCCCGACCGACCGCGAGGACGTCTTCAAGGCCGCGGACGGCGCCGACATGCTGGTGTTCCAGCGCCAGGACGGAACGCCCGCGCGGTTCTTCGCCCCCTCGGGGATCTCCGCCTACGAGCGGGTCGGCCCGCTGTTCAAGCAGGGCGTCCTGTCCGGCGCGACCCTGCTGGCCGCCCTGGCCTCGATCGCCACCCTGGCGGGCGTGTTCGTGCGCAGCCGCCGCGACACCCGCCAGACCACCAGCCAGGCCCGCGCCAGCCTGCTGCAGACCACCCAGGCCGTGCTGTGGCTGACGGCCATCGCCTGCGTCGGCGTTTTCGCGCTGAGCTCGGGCGACGTCGCCGCCGTGGTCTTCGGCTGGCCCAGCGGCTGGCTGCTGACGGCCTCGGCCTGCGCCTTCATCGCCACCATCCTGACCCTGGTGACCCTGGCCATGACGCCCGTCGTCTGGCGCGGCGGCCGTCGTGTCGACAGCTGGAACGACCTGCGCAAGCTGTGCTTCACGGTCACCGCGCTGATCTTCATCGGCTTCGCCATCGTGCTGGCCGCCTGGGGCTTCCTCGAGTTCTGGAACACCTGATCCGGCACGCCGCGTGCAGGCTCCCCCGTCGTAGCGACGATGGGGGAGTTCGCGCGTGTCGAAACGGAACGTCTGCATCCTGGCCGGGGCGGGCCTGGGGGTCTGGCTGGCGGCGACGCTGTTCTACGGGGCCTTCGGCAGCGCGCTGATCGAACGGGCCTTCTGGTTCTACGCCCTCAACGCCTTTCTCGCCGCCGCGCTGGGCGCCTTCGCCTTCCAGGCCACCGCTCGGCTGCTGCGCATTCCCCGCGCCCGACGCCTTTATCCCGCCGTGGCCTTCGCCCTGCCCGGGGTCGCCGCTGCGAACCTGATCCTGCTTGATCTCGTGCCTTTGGCGCCCGGAGCCGAACCATCGAGCACGGGCCGCTACCTCGCGTTCCTGATCGTGCTCTACATCTCGGTCGGCGCGTCAGTCTTCGAGCGTGCCCCGCAGAAAGCGCGACTCTAGCTTTCGCACCACGATGACGATCCGCTCGCGCTCGCCCGGACGCCGCTCGACCAGCAGGCGGGCGACCTGGGCGTCGTCGTGGAAGGCATAGCCCTTGATGGCGTCCAGCAGCGCCTTGGCCAGGTTGTCGAGGTCCAGCCACGGCGGCTCGCCGACGAACTCCATGCCGATCTCGACAGAGAACTCGCCCCAGGCCGGCCGCGAGCCGCGCCAGGACTTGCGGAAGAACTCGTAGATCAGCGGCTTGTAGTACTTGGCCTGGGTGGTCAGGCCGTCGACCACGATCGTCAGTTCGCCGCCCGCCTCGCGAGCGCGGACCTTGCCGTGATGCGTCCAGTCGTCTTGCAAGCGCGCGGTCTCCAGGCCCGCCGGCGCGGCGAGCGTTCGAGCGCTGTCTACGCGCCCCGGGCCTAGAGGCGCAAATGGATCCCGCGCCGGTGCAGCGGGATCAGGATCGCCAGGATGAAGGCCAGCACGGCGAAGGCGCAGGCCAGGGACGCGGCCTTGGGATCGGGGATGGCCCGCAAGGCCAGGTCATAGACCAGACCCTGGGCCGAGTTCCCGCCCGGCAGCAGCCGCATCGAGCCAAAAATCCCCAGCAGCTGCGACAGGATGAAGGCCAGGATGGCGTTGCCGCCGAAGATGCTCAGCGGCGCGGCCAGCTTCAGTACGGTCCTGGAACCCGACAGCAGGTCGAGCACGAACAGCGCCGCCATCGAAAGGCCGCTGCTGAGCAGGGCGAAGCTGGGCGTCCAGATCGACTTGTTGATCGGCATGACGCCGTCCAGCAGCAGGCCGCCGGCGATCAACGCCGCCGACAGCAGCGCCAGGGCGATGCGGCTCGCCCCGCCCCGCGCCAGCAAGGCGGCGGCGATGGCGCCGATCAGCACGTTGACGACCGCCGGAAGGGTCGAGAGCAGACCTTCGGGATCGTAGGTGACGCCGACGCCCTCGGTCGTGCCGTGCTTCCAGAGGTGCGGGATGGTGATCACCGCCCGGTCGATGAAGGCCGGCAAAGAGCCGTGCGAGTCGAGTCGGCCGGCCCCGAACCCCGGGACCGGAGCAAAAGCCAGCAAGGCCCAGTAGATCGCCAGCAGGACGAAGGCCGCCGCGGAGACGGCGACGAAGCTGAATTTCAGGCGACTTCCGGCCCGCGGCGCGGCCAGCACGCAGATCGCCACGCCCAGTGCGTAGCAGAGGCCGATGCGCTGCAGGATGCCCGGCAGGCGAAGATGGGCGAGATCGAACTTCGGCAGGGCGTTCAGCAGCAGGCCCAGCAGGATCAGCAGAGCCGTGCGGCGCGCGACCTTGATCCAGAAGGCCGCCGAGGATCGGTCACCGGGCGTCAGGCGCGGAACCGACAGGCCGATGGCCATGCCGACGCAGAACAAGAAGGTTGGGAAGACCAGATCGGCCGGCGTCCAGCCGTGCCAGGGCGCATGGGCCAGCGGCGCGTAGACCTGGCTCCACGATCCCGGGCTGACCACGATGATCATGCCCGCCACCGCCAAGCCGCGCAGCAGATCCAGCGCGACGATCCGACCGCCGCCCTTGCCCGACGCCATGAACGCTTCCCCCGAACTCTTTTTCTGGGCGCGGAGGGTTCGCATGCTCGCGCGTGGTGTCAACCGGCCTCGCGAGCGTTGCCCTGGCGGCCCTCAGGGTCTAGACCCCCCTCGACCGTTTTCCGGGAGACCCGCATGACCGCCACGCGCACCGAGACCGACACCTTCGGCCCCATCGAAGTCGCCGCCGACCGCTATTGGGGCGCGCAAGCCCAGCGCAGCCTCGGCAACTTCAAGATCGGCTGGGAAAAGCAGCCGCTGCCGGTCGTCCGGGCCCTGGGCATCGTCAAGCGCGCCGCCGCCGAGACCAACCACAAGCTCGGCAAGCTGGACGCAGGCCTGAAGGACGCCATCGTCCAGGCCGCCAACGAAGTGATCGAAGGCAAGCTGAACGACCACTTCCCGCTGGTCGTCTGGCAGACCGGTTCGGGCACCCAGTCGAACATGAACGCCAACGAGGTGATCTCGAACCGCGCGATCGAGATCCTGGGCGGCGAGATGGGCACCAAGAAGCCCGTCCACCCGAACGACCACGTCAACATGAGCCAGTCGTCGAACGACACCTATCCGACGGCGATGCATGTGGCCTGCGCCGAGCAGATCGTCTCGGACCTGCTGCCGGCCCTGAAGCACCTGCACGCCTCGCTCAAGGCCAAGTCCGACGCCTGGGCCGACATCATCAAGATCGGCCGCACCCACACCCAGGACGCCACCCCGCTGACGCTGGGCCAGGAGTTCGGCGGCTACGCCCAGCAGGTCGAAAACGGCATCGAGCGCATCGAGAGCACCCTGCCCAAGCTGATGCAGCTGGCCCAGGGCGGCACCGCCGTCGGCACGGGCCTGAACGCTCCGATCGGCTTCGCCGAAGGCGTGGCCGAAGCCATCGCCGCCATCACCGGCCTGCCCTTCACCACGGCGCCGAACAAGTTCGAAGCCCTGGCCGCCCACGACGCCATGGTGTTCAGCCACGGCGCGATCAACACGGTCGCCGCCTCGCTGTTCAAGATCGCCAACGACATCCGCTTCCTGGGCTCGGGCCCGCGCGCCGGCCTCGGTGAACTGGCCCTGCCGGAAAACGAGCCGGGCTCGTCGATCATGCCGGGCAAGGTCAACCCGACCCAATGTGAAGCGCTGACCCAGGTCTGCGTGCAGGTGTTCGGCAACCACGCCGCCCTGACCTTCGCCGGGTCGCAAGGCCACTTCGAGCTGAACGTCTTCAACCCGGTGATGGCCTACAACTTCCTGCAGTCGGTGCGCCTGCTGGCCGACGCGGCGATCAGCTTCACCGACAACTGCGTGGTCGGCATCGAGCCGCGCATCGACAACATCCAGAAGGGCGTCGAGAACTCGCTGATGCTGGTCACGGCGCTGAACGGCCGCCTGGGCTACGACATCTGCGCCAAGATCGCCAAGACCGCCCACAAGAACGGCACCACCCTGCGCGAGGAAGCCGTCGGCGGCGGCTATCTGACGAACGAAGAGTTCGACCAGTACGTCCGCCCGGAAAAGATGGTCTCGCCGGGCTGAGGTCCGTCGCCATCGCGATGACGATGAAGGGGTCGCTTCGGCGGCCCCTTTTTCATGTTAGGCTTCCTGCCATGGGCAAGCCCGAACTCGACATTGCGGCCGAACGGGGCATCGATCCGGAACTGCTGGCGCAGGCGCAGCGGCTGGGGATTTCCGTCGACGGCATGAGTGAGACGCAGCTGCGGCTGCATCTCCAGAAGGTCGATCCGGCCGGCGCGGAAGAACGTGCGCGGCGCTGGACGAAAGAGAACGCCGAGGCGATCAAGGCGCACAACGCCTTTGTCGAAGAGCATGGGCCGTTCGGCGCGGAGTGGCGTCGCTGGTGATCCGGCAGTTCGACGTCTTCACCAATCCTGGAGCGTCGACGCGTTCGAGCGTTCCCTACATCGTTGTCTTGCAATCACACATGTTCGACGCGCTCGACACTATCGTCGTCGCGCCGCTGATGCGCATGCCCCAGGCCTTCGAGCCGGCCAAGGTCTGGGTGGAGGTCGAGATCGACAGCGAGCGTTTGGTCGTGGACGTGGCCCTGATGGCCAACCTTGAACGCAAGACGCTCAATCGCCGCATCACCTCCCTCGCCGTCCACGARGACGCCATCCGGCGGGCGCTGGACCGGCTGTTCACCGGCTTCTAGCGGCGCACCACTGTGCGGCCGATCGGGGCCAGGGCGATGTAGGCCAGCTGCAGGTCCTTGATGGCGAACGGGATGCCGATGATGCTGACAGCCTCGGCCACGGCGATCAGCAGGTGGCTGAGCGCGATGTACCAGCCGCCCAGCACGAACCAGATCAGGTTCAGCAGGAAGCCCAGCGGACCCGTGCCGATGTCGCTTCGGCCGGTGACGATCTCGCGGCTGACGATCTCCTTGCCGAACGGCCAGAAGGCGAAGCCCGCGATGCGCCAGGCCGCCCCGGCATAGGGCAGGCCGACGATGGTGACCGCCAGCAGCAGACCGCCCAGCAGCCACAGGAGGCCCGACAGCCAGCCGCCGAGGAAGAACCAGAGCAGGTTGAGGATGAAGCGGATCATCGCGGTCCTTTCGTC
The DNA here is from genome assembly GCF_056395525.1 of Caulobacter sp. 10L414. NCBI lineage: Bacteria > Pseudomonadati > Pseudomonadota > Alphaproteobacteria > Caulobacterales > Caulobacteraceae > Caulobacter > Caulobacter sp. 10L414. Next base: position 2,584 of record NZ_JBFTJR010000077.1, on the reverse strand, counting down.
TCGACCAAGACTTGGGATCTCGCCGGCCCGTTGTCGAGCTTGGCGGCGCGACCTTACGGCGAATTCACCGCAGCAGTTGCCAGCGCCTGGCCCAGCGGCCCTTGCCGAAACGCGACAGGGCCAGGAGGTAGAGGCCGGCATAGACGACGACGCCCAGGCCGATCAGGACCCAGGCCCACGGGCCGGGCGCATGCCAGGTCGGAGCCTTGGTCAGCCAGTCGTGCGGCGGCGAGGTCAGCTCCAGCCACAGGCCGCCGACCCAGGCGATGGAGAACAGGGCCACGGCCGGATAGCGCAGCAGCGGGCTCTTCTGCACCAGCAGCAGGAACTGGACGAAGATCGCCAGGGCAGCGGCGACGAAGCCGGCCAGCCAGGGCTGCCAGGTTCCCGGCGCCAGGCGCGCCGCACTGAGGCCCGCCAGCAGCGGCGCCCACAGCAGCGGCCCGAAAAAGAGAAGGATGAGGGCCAGCCCGACCAGGACCCCCACCCCGCCGCCGATCACCTTGCCGGCCGCCTCGCCAGCGGCATGCGCGCCGTGATGGCGGTCGACGCCGTGAGGATCGCCGGACGGGTTGTAGCCCTTCGCCATCAGGCCCGGCGGCTGACCGCGAAGTCGGCGAGGCTTTCGAGGCTTTCGCGCCAGTCATTGGCCGGGAAGACCGCCAGGGCCGCCTTGGCCTTGTCGGCGTACTCGGCGGCCAGATCCAGCGTGGCGTCCAGGGCGCCGGTGCCGATGATCAGCTCGCGGGCGCGGCGGAAGTCGGCCTCGGTCTGCTCGCGGCGACCGATGGCGCGCTCCCAGAATTCGGCCTCGCGCGGGCCCGAGCGGGCGATCGCCAGCAGCAGCGGCAAGGTGGCCTTGCCTTCGCGGAAGTCGTCGCCGGCGTTCTTGCCAAGCGTCTCGGTGGCGCCGCCGTAGTCGAGGGCGTCGTCGGCCAGCTGGAAGGCCAAGCCGAGGCTCATGCCGTAGTCGCGCAGGGCCTTGGACTTTTCGGCGTCGACGCCGGCCGAAACCGCGCCCGCCTCGGCGGCGGCGGCGAACAGCTCGGCGGTCTTGGCCGCGATGATCTCGAGATAGACCGCCTGCGACAGGTTGAGGTCGTGGCTGCGCATCAGCTGCAGCACCTCGCCCTCGGCGATGACGCGGCTGGCCTGGGCCAGGATCTGCAGGGCGCGCATCGAGTCGGTCTCGACCATCAGCTCGAAGGCGCGGGCGAACAGGAAGTCGCCGACCAGCACGCTTTGAGCCGCGCCCCAGATCAGGTGCGCGGCGACCTTGCCGCGACGCAGCTGGCTGCCGTCGACSACGTCGTCRTGCAGCAGGGTGGCGGTGTGGAKGAACTCGACGGCGGCGGCCAGCTTCAGGCAGTGATCGTTGTCCGAACCGGCCAGGCGCGCGGCGGCCACGGTCAGCAGCGGGCGCAGGCGCTTGCCGCCGGCGGCGATCAGATGCTCGGCCAGGGCCGGGATCACCGGGACGTCGCTTTGCATGCGATCGGTGATCAGGCGGTCCACGCCGCCCATGTCGGCGGCGGCCAGGCGCACGAGACGATCCACCGATCCCGGCTGACGGGCGAGGGTCGCTGCAGCTGCGTCCAAGACCATGTACTCCTCAGGCGACGCCGCTCGTAGCGCCATGGGCGTTGCGAGCGACAATGGTGGCGGGATAGGTCAGGGTCAAGGCGAGCACAAGGCCCGAAACGTTGTCCGACCCCACCTCAGTTCCCTCCGTCACCGAAGACCGCGTGCTCGACGGGCGCGTGAAGCTTCGCCAATCGGCCGCCGGATACCGGGCCGGGCTGGATGCGGCCCTGCTGGCGGCGTCCTGCGACGCACGCGACGGCGATCGCGTGATCGAGGCCGGATGCGGCGTCGGCGCGGCCCTGCTGGCCGCCGCGACCCGGCGTCCCGGCGCGCGATTCGTCGGGCTGGAGCGCGATTCCGCCGCCGCGGCCCTGGCCCGCGAGAACGCCGCGCTGAACGGCCTGGCCGATCGGGTGGACATCGTCGAGGGCGACGTGGCGGCCGGTTTCCGGGCGCTGTCGCTGCCGGTGTTCGACGCTATGATGAGCAATCCCCCGTTCTTCGACGACCCCAGGGCCCTGCGGGCGCCGGCGCCGGAGAAGACCGGCGCCTGGATGGCCGACGCGGGCCTCTCCGCCTGGACCGCCTTTGCGCTGAAGGCCGTGCGCGAGGGCGGAAGCATCACCCTGATCCACCGCGCCGACCGCCTGGCCGACATCCTGGCCCTGCTGGCTCCCAAGGCCGGCTCGTTCCGCATCCGCCCGATCCAGCCCTTCGCCGACGCGCCGGCCAAGCGCGTGCTGGTGCGGGCGATCAAGACCGGCAAGGCGCCGCTGGTTCTGCTGCCGCCGCTGGTTCTGCACGACCGGGACGGCGGGAAACATTCGCTGGAGGCCGAGGCGATCCTGCGGGGGCAAGCGGCGCTGGAGTGGTGAGGCGTTTTTCAGGGCGATCGATGCGGGCTTCGGGGATGCACTGAGCCTCCGGCGCAGACCCCCTCCGGCCCTCCGGGCCACCTCCCCCAGAGGGGGAGGATCTAGAGCGCCCAGATGCTCCCCCT
>NZ_JBFTJR010000076.1:0-20692 GCF_056395525.1 Caulobacter sp. 10L414 | reverse complement strand
GCCGAGCGCCGCGCGCGCCTGGCCGACTTCGCCGCCGCGGCCGCCTGCGCCGAGATCCTGCGCCGCACGATCGACGGCAGGCGCCTGGGCCGCGTCGCCCGCCGCATCGGCGAGCCGGCCCTGGACGCCGTCCTGGCCTCGCCGCCCGGCCTGGTCGCGGCGTTTGCGCAGGCGGAAGGGGCGCTGGCCGACGACGAGGCCTTCTGCGCCCTCGGCGCCGGGGTGCTGCTGGCCGAGGCCGGGCGCCGTCCGGCGGCCGCCATGCGCCTGGCCGAACTCTTCGCGGTCGTCCCGCTGGCGATCGATCCCGACCGGGGCCTGGGCGCGGCGCATGCCGGGCGCGGGCTCTTCATGGCCTTCGAGGCCGGCGCGCTGGAGGCCGCCGCATGACCTATCTGCTCCTGTCTTCCGGACCTTCGGGCGCGCTCTTGACCGACCAGCCGGTGATCCGTCGCGAGGACGTCGGCGCCGTGCGCGACGCGGCCGAGCTGACCGCCGCCCTCGACGCCCTGCGCCAGGCCACCCGCGAGGCCGCCCTGCGCGACGGCTTCGCCCAGGGCCATGCCGAGGGAACCGCCGCCGCCGCCCGCGAGACCGCCCAGGCGCTGGCCGGCGTTCACGCCGCCCTGCAGGTCGAGCGCGACCGCCTGCGGGCCAGCGCCGGCGCCCTGGCGCTCGACGTCGTCCGCCGCATCGCCGCGGGCCTGGCCCCCGACGAGGTGCTGGCCGCCCTGGCCGAGCAGGCCGCCCGCGACTTGCTGCCCGAAGAGCCGATCCGCGTCCGCGTCGCCCCCGAGGCCGCCGGCGCGGTCACCCGCCGCCTGTGGTCGATCGACGCCCGCATCGAGGTGGTCGCCGACGCCGACGTGTCGGCCGGCGACTGCGTCCTCGACACCCCCTCGGGCCGCACGCACGCCGGGCTCGAGACCCAGCTTCGGGCCCTGGAGGCGGTGTTCGCCGCTCCGGCCGGCGAGGCCGCCGCATGAGCTTCGACGCCCCGTTCACCGAAACGCCGGCCGAGGACCGTCTGCGCGACGTCCTGCGCGGCGCCCGCACCGTCGAGCGCCGGGGCCGCGTCGCCCAGGCCTTCGGCACCACGGTCCGCGCCACGGGCCTCGACGTCCGCATCGGCCAGGAATGCGAGATCGTCGATCGCTCGGGCGGTCATGTCGTCAAGGCCCAGGTGGTCGGCCTCGACGGCGGGGCGGCGATCCTCACCCCGCTGTCGCGCCTGGAAGGCGTGGCCATCGACGCCGAGGTGGTGGCCGGTCCGCGCCGCAGCGAGATCGGCGTGGGGCAGGGGCTGCTTGGCCGCGTGCTCGACGCCCATGGCGAACCGCTGGACGGCCTGGGGCCGATCACCGGCCCGCTGAGGTCGTTCCCGGTCTATGGCGAGGCTCCCAATCCGCTGGCCCGTCCGCCGATCGACACGCCCTTCGCCACGGGGGTGCGCTGCGTCGACGCCCTGCTGACCACCGGCGAGGGCCAGCGCGTGGGCCTCTTCGCCATGGCCGGCGGCGGCAAGTCGACCTTGCTCGGCATGTTCGCCCGCCACGCCCGCAGCGACGTCAACGTCATCGCCCTGATCGGGGAACGGGGCCGCGAAGTGCGCGAGTTCCTCGACGACTGCCTGGGGCCCGAAGGCCTGGCCCGCTCGGTGGTCATCGTCTCCACCTCCGACCGCCCGGCCATGGAGCGGGTGCGCGCCGCCCACGTCGCCACCGCCATCGCCGAAGGGTTCCGGGCCGAGGGCCGCCGGGTCATGCTGCAGATGGACAGCGTCACGCGCTTCGCCCGCGCCCTGCGCGAGATCGGCCTGTCGGTGGGCGAGCCGGCCGTGCGCCGGGGCTTTCCGCCGTCGGTCTTCGCCGAGCTGCCGCGCCTGTTCGAGCGGGCCGGGGCGATCGAGGGCGGGGCGATCACCGCCTTCTACACGGTGCTGATCGAGGACGAGGAGGGTGGCGACCCGGTCGGCGAGGAGGTCCGCTCGATCCTCGACGGCCACATCTATCTCTCCCGCAAGCTGGGCCAGGCCGGCCACTATCCGGCCATCGACGTCGCCGCCAGCCTCAGCCGGGTCTATCCGCGCGTGGCCGGGGCGCAGCAGCAGGCCGCCGCCGCCCGGGTGCGCGGCTGGATGGCCAAGTACGCCGAGGTCGAGTTCCTGCTGCAGATCGGCGAGTACAAGCCCGGCGGCGATCCCCTGGCCGACGAGGCCATCGCCCGCCGTTCGCGCATCACCGATCTGCTGCGCCAGGGCGCGCATGACGCCGTCGCCTTCGATCAGTCCCTGGCCGCGCTGGCGGAGACCGCCGCATGAGCCCCCGCGCCCAGGTCCAGGCCCTGACGCCGGTGGTCAGGCTGCGCGAGCGCCGGGTCGAGAAGGCCATGCGCGAGGCCGCCGAAGCCCGCCGCAAGGTCGTCCAGGCCGTCGAGGCGCTGGCCGCCCGCGACCGCCTGATCGCCGCGCACGACGTGGCCAAGGCGCGGCTCGACGACTGGTTCGCCGGCGGCCTGTCGGGCGCGGCCCATCTGGTCGAGGCCGCCCTGGCCCGGCGCGAAGCCGTCGCGCTCGCCCGCGACGCCGACCAGCGCCTGCGCGACCAGGAGGCCGTGGCCCTGGACCTGGCGCGCGAGGATCTGGCCGCCGCCGTCCAGGCCCTGGCCCGCGCCCAGGGCCGCTTCGACGCCATGAACGGCCGCCTCGACCACGCCCGCGCCCTGGTCGCCGCCGACCGCGAGGCCCGCGAGCAGCTCGAGATCGAGGACGCCGGCGCCTTCAGGAGTTTCCGATGACCACCATCCGCGACAACGCCGCCGCCGAGCGTCCGAACACCTCCAGCCCCCGGGCGGCGAGCGAGCCGCCCACGCCCTGGCGCGGCTCGGAGTTCCAGGCCCTGCTGCAGCAGGCCGCCGAGCGCCGCGAGCCGCAGGCCCGCCAGACGGGCCGCGCCGAACGCGACAAGGAGACCGAGCGCGACGACGACGACGGCAAGGTCGACCTTTCGGCCCTGCTGGGCCCGGCCCGCGACTTCCAGGAGGTCGCCGGCGGCCAGGAGGCCAGCGGCGTCGACGCCCTCTCGACCCTGGCCAGGTCCGGCGGCGGCGCGGTCGAGACCCCCGTGTCGGCGCCCGGCGCGGCCGCGGCCGACATCGAGGCCTTCACCGCCGCCATGGACAAGGCCTGGCTGGCCTCCGGCGGCGATCGCAAGACGCTCGCCCTGGGCCTAACCGACAAGGCCTCGCTGCTGACCGGCCTTGGCCTGTCGCGCGCTCCGGACGGTTCGCTGTCCCTGACTCTGGCGGCCCGTCCCGACGCGACGCCCGAACTGACCAAGGCCCTGGAGACCCTGCGCAAGCGCCTCGAAGTGCGCGGCCTGGCGCTCGCCGACCTCTTCGTCGAGGCCGACGACGGCCTGGATCCCGAGGCGCTGATCCGGAGGGTGCGTTGAGCTTGCGCACCTCTCCCCATCATTCCCGTCATTCCCGCCCTTGTGGCGGGAACCCCTGGTTCCGCTTGCATGGGCGTTGCAAGCGGCGTGCTCAGCACGCCGCCCCATCCACACGTGCGGCTGATAGAGGGTTTCCCGCCACAAGGGCGGGAATGACGGGGTTTAAGGGGAGCGGCTCCGACCTTGGGCGTTCGCGCTCACCGCAGCGGCAGCCCGAACCGTCCCACGCTCCGATCGGCTTCCGCCGCGCGGGCCACCGCGCGGGCGACCTCGGACGGCGGATCGCCGGCGGCCCAGCGCTCGGCCAGCACCTCGATCAGCCGGCGGCTCTGGGCGTTGTGCAGGCCCTCGGTCGGGTCGGCCGCGTCGGCGCGCAGCTTGTCGACATAGAGCGCGGCGGCCTTGGGCGAGGCGCCGACGAGGTCCAGCAGATAGGTCGCCGCCGTCTCGAAGGCCTCGGCGTCCAGCGGCGCGTCGGCGATGTCGCGCACCAGCCAGACGCACAGGAACTCCAGCGGCCCGACCTTGCGGCTGTTGCTCAGCAGCGGTCCGCCGCCCAGTCCGGAGAACCCGCCCGCACCCCAGGCCGGCACGCGGGCTGCGGGCAGGCGGGCGGTCAGCAGGGCCTGGGCCAGCGTATCGGCGACCAGCGCCTTGGCCTCCGGCTCGCCGAAATGGGCCACGGCCGCCAGCAGCTTGGCGAAGCCCGGATAGAGCGCGTCGCCCAGATCGGTGCAGACGCGTTCCAGCACGTCGACGCGGCGGTCCAGGCTGGCCTGGCCCTGCAGGCCCTCGACCAGCGCCTGGGCGGCGCCGAACCAGTCGGGCTCGGACTTGAGGATGCGGTCGGCGTTCACGCCGCCACGCTAGCCTTAGATGAAGCCGTTGTCGCGGGTGTCGGTCAGGCGATCGGCCACGGCGCGGGCGGTGTCGTCCAGGTCGCGCGCGGCGCCCGAAAGACCGATGCGGCCGTCATGGCGCGAGAAGCCGGAGAAGTCGCCGAAGGCCTGGGCGCGCGAGGGCTCGCCGGCCGGGCTGATCCCGGAAAGACCGTGGCTCCAGACGCCGGAGACGGACGGGGCGTCGATACGGCTGGCGGACATGGCGAGCTCCTTCAGTCTCTCGATACGAAAGACAACGCGCGCCCGCCAGTCGGGTTTTCCCTAGCCGGCCCGTTTCCCCTAGCCGGCCAGTGTGTCGCATGACGGGCCTGGCCGCGCTCCTTTCCCAATCTCCCGAAGCCGAGGCGCTGGACGTCCTGGGCCTGGCGGTCGCCGCCTTCGAGGACGCCGCCGCGCCGCGCCTGGCTTGGCGCTCGCCCGCCTTCGCGCGGCTGACGCCCGAGCTTCGCCCCGGCCAGGTTCCGGCCGGCGGGCTGCTGGCGGCGGTCGAGGCCGCGAGGCGCGGGGAGGGCGGCCTTCTGCCGCTGGACCTCGACGGCCAGGCTTTCGAGGCCCGCGCCGCGCACGGCGACGGCCGCGTCTGCCTGATCCTCTCCAGCGCCGCCGAGCGCCAGGAGGCGGAAGGCCGTCGCCTGGCCGACCGCGAGCGCCTGCTGCTGACCTCGCGGGTCATGTCGGTGGGCGAGATGGCGACGATGATCGCCCACGAGCTCAACCAGCCGATCGGCTCGATCGCCAACATCGCGCGGGGGCTCAAGGCCCGGCTGGCGCGCGGGGCGCTGTCGAAGGAGGAGGGCGTCGAGGCCCTCGACCGCGCGGCCGAGCAGGCCCTCTACGCCTCGGGCGTCATCCAGCGGATGCGCTCCTTCGTCGAGCAGCGTCAGCCCCAGGTCGAGCCGCTGGACCTGCCCCGGCTGGTGCGCGCCACGCTCGACCTGCTCGACTGGGAGATCGCCCGCGACAAGGTGCTCGCCCGCGCCCGGTTCGCCGATCTGCCGCCGGTGCTGGGCGATGCGGTGATGATCCAGCAGGTGCTGGTGAACCTGGCCCGCAACGGCCTGGACGCCATGCGCGGCCGGCCCGGTCCCCGCCGCCTGACCATCGCCGCCGCGCCCATGGAAGGTAGCGACCGCATGGTCGAACTGACCGTCGCCGACAGCGGTCCGGGCGTCGAGGCGGGGGCGGAAGGGCGGATGTTCTCGCCGTTCTTCTCGACCAAGCCCGGCGGCATGGGGGTGGGCCTGGGGATCTGCCGATCCATCGTCGAACTGCATCGCGGGCGTCTCTGGCACGCCCCGGATCCCGAGGGGGGGACCGTATTCCACATCGCGCTGCCCGCGGCGCGCCAGGAGGAGCCATGACCACCCCCTCGACATCGACGCCAGAGCCCGGCCCCCTGGGCGCGGTCTGCCTGGTCGACGACCACGGCGAGTTCCGCCAGTCCGCCGCCTGGTGGCTGGAAAGCCTGGGCTACGCCGTCTCCACCTTCGACGGCGCGCGCGCCTTCCTCGACGCCGGCGATCCGCCGCCCGACGCCTGCCTGCTGCTCGACGTGCGCATGCCCGACATGTCGGGCCTGGAGCTGCTGGATGCGCTGAAGGCCCGCGGTTGCGAGCGGCCGGTGATCTTCATGACCGGCCACGGCGACGTGCCGCTTGCGGTCGAGGCCATGCAGAAGGGCGCGATCACCTTCCTGGAAAAGCCCTTCCAGGAGGCTGCGCTCGAGGCGGCCCTGGAACGGGCCTTCGCCCAGGTCCGTCCCGTCCGGACGCCGGGCCAGGAGGCCTATGTCCGCCGCCTTTCCGGTCTCACCGAGCGCGAGCGCGAGGTCATGGCCCTGGTAGTCGCCGGCAAGGTCAACAAGGTCATCGCCTACGAGCTGGGCATCAGTCCCAAGACCGTCGAGCTGCACCGCTCGCGGATCATGACCAAGATGGAGGCGACCAGCCTGACCCGGCTGGTGCGCATGGCTGTTACCGCAACCGTGGACGACGACGCATGAGCGCCTTCCTCGACCTCCGGGCCGGGGAGGGCGCATCGCCCGCCGCCGACCTTTCCGATCTCGTCGCTCGCAACCACGCCCTGGCGGTGCTGGCCGCCCTGCGCGCGCCGGGCCTCGTCACCCGCGTCGCCCTCGACGCCGAGGCCGGGGCCGGTCCGTGGATCCTGTTCGGCGAGGATGCGCCGAGCCTGCGCCTGGCGATCCGCCAGCTGGCCGGCGCCGCCTTCGCCCCGGCCGACGACGCCGAGCTGCTGATCGCGCTGGACCGGGTCGAGCCGGTCCTGGCCGCCATCGAGGCCGCCACCACCGAGAGCCTGTCGCCCCTGGGCGTCGAGGCCGATGCGCCCGAGGGCCTGCTGGCCCTGGCGATCGCCGTCGAGACCCAGGACGGCGCGCCCTTCGCCGGGCTCGTCCTGGCCGTCGAGGCCGAGGCCGCCCGCGCCTGGCCGCAGCCGATCTTCGATCCCTGGGCGCCTGGCGCGCACCTCTCCGCGCCCGCCGCCGGGCCGCTGGTGCTCGACGGACCCGACCTGCCGGCGACGACCGCCGCGGCCCTGCGCCCCGGCGACATCGTGCTGACCCCGCTGTCGGCCGCGCGCCCGGGCCTGGCCAGCCTCACCCTGTTCGACCGCCGCCTCGTCGGCCGGTTCGAGCTTTCCCATCGCCGCTTCACGCTCAACGCCATCGAGGAGAGCGCCATGACCCCGCCGCTCGACATCGCCGTCGCCCCGACCGAGGACACGGCGCCCGACGCCGCGCCCGTCGCTCCCGCCGACCTGCCCGTGCCGCTGAAGGTGCTGCTGGGCGAGGCCAGCCTGCCGCTGTCGGAGCTGGCGGGCCTGCGCCCCGGCTCGACCGTCGTGCTGGCCGGCCCGCGCGAGGACGCCCCCGCCGTGCTGCTGGCCGGCGATCGTCCCATCGCCCGCGGCCGCCTCGTCCCCGTCGGCGAGGCCTGGGGCGTGCTGATCGAAACCATAGGCGGCGAGGGCTGAGTTCAGATGGACCTGACGCAATTCTCGCCGGGCTCGGCCCTCATCACCGTCATCCTGCTGGCGCTGGCGCCGTTCGTGGCGGTGATGGTCACCTCGTTCACCAAGATCGTCGTCACGCTCAGCCTGCTGCGCAACGCCCTGGGCCTGCAGCAGGTGCCGCCCAACATCGTGCTCAACGGCCTGGCCCTGATCCTGACCCTCTACGTCATGTATCCGGTCGGCCAGCAGATGGCCGCCGCCAACCAGGGCGTCAAACCCGTGGCCGCCGTCAGCAGCGACACCCAGGCCCTGTTCACCTACGCCGACAAGGCCAAGGAGCCGCTGCGCGAGTTCCTGATCAAGCATTCGACGCCCCGCGAGCGCGCCTTCTTCCTGAAGACCGCCCAGCKCATCAACGGCCCGGAAAAGGCCCGCGCCCTGACCCAGCGCGACTTCATCGTCGTCGTCCCGGCCTTCACCGTGTCGGAGCTGGCCGCGGCCTTCCAGATCGGCTTCCTGATCTTCCTGCCGTTCCTGATCATCGACCTGGTGGTCTCCAACATCCTCTTGGCCATGGGCATGATGATGCTGTCGCCGACGACGGTGTCGCTGCCGTTCAAGCTCTTGCTGTTCGTGCTGATCGACGGCTGGGTGAAGCTCTCGCACGGCCTCGTGCTGTCCTACACGTGAGGAGAGGCCGCGCATGCTGAACGCCCAGGCCATCGAGCTCGTCAACCAGGCCCTCTGGCTGGTGCTGATCCTGTCGGCCCCGCCGATCGTCGCCGCCTCGCTGGTCGGCCTCGTCGTGGCGGTGGTCCAGTCGGCCACCCAGCTGCAGGAGCAGACCCTGCAGTACGCGGCCAAGTTCTTCGCCATCGTGCTGACGATCTTCGTCACCGCCAGCTTGCTGGGCGGCACGCTCTATCGCTTCGGCGACCGGGTGTTCACCGAGTTCCCGGCCATGGTCCGCCGATGACGAGGGGCGCATGACCGGAGCCCCCGACTGGCTCGGGGCGATCTTCGACAACACCCTGATCCTGGCCGTCGGCGCGACCCGGGTGGCGGCGGCCTTCATGCTGCTGCCGCTACTGTCGCCCGAGACGGTGCCGGCCCTGGTGCGCAACTCGATCTTCCTGGCCTTCGGGATCATCGTCATCACGCTGCAGCCGCAGCTGGCCCAGATGGAGCTGCCGACGGTCCAGTGGATCATGATCTTCGCCAAGGAGGCCTTGGTGGGCCTGGTCATTGGCTTCTTCTTCGGAACCATGCTGTGGGCCCTGGAGGCGGCCGGCCAGATCATCGACGCCAAGGTCGGCGCCACCATCGCCCAGGTCGTCGACCCCTTGAGCGGCCACCAGACCTCGCTGACCGGCGAGTTCCTCAGCCGCCTGGCCAACTTCGTCTTCATGTTCAGCGGCGGCCTCTTGCTGATGGTCGGGGTGATCCTCGACAGCTATGCGGTGTGGCCGATCGGCAGCCTGACGCCGATCCTGTCCTTACGCAGCCTTTCCCTGTTCGAGGGCGAGTTCTCGCGGCTGATGGTCATGGCCGTGATGCTGGCCACCCCGGCCCTGATCGTCCTCTACCTCGTCGACGGCGGCCTTGGCCTGATCAACCGCTACGCCCCGCAGCTGAACGTCTTTTCGCTGGGCCTGGCCATCAAGTCGTGGATCGCCACGGCGGTGGTCCTGGCCATGCTGACCGGCCTCGTCCAGCTGCTGCTCAACGAGATCGGCGCCCGGCCGACGGTGATCCTGCAGGTGCTGCGCGGGCTGGACGGGAAGGGTTAGGCGAACGGGAACCTCCCCCTCTGGGGGAGGCGGCCGAAGGTCGGTGGGGGGACGTTTTCAGCTTCCGAGGCGCTGGCCGTTTTCCTAGCTATTCCCCCCATCGATCGCTGCGCGATCGCCTCCCCCAGAGGGGGAGGTTCCTTTCGGGGAGCGACCTAGGGTTTTCCCTGATGGGATACGCCCCAGCTATCTGGACCGCCCCGCTTGGCGCCACCTTTCGTCGCAGGCCGCATTCGGCGGCTTTCGACGGAGCAGGGGTAGGAGCGATGACCACCATCAACGGCGCCTTGAACACGGCGCTCAACGCGGCGATCCTCACCGGTGTCGGCGCGGGCCTCGGCCAGTCGCTGAAGACCTTCAGCGCCATGCAGTTCACCCTGGGCGCGATGGTCGCCGGGCTGTTCCAGCCCGCCCCCGCCCAGCAGCCGTTCACCGCCAGCATGCCCGGCGAGGGCAAGGCCGAGATCGACATCGGCGACGGCTACACCCTGTCGATCAACGAGGCGAGCTCGGAGATCATCGTCCGCGACGCCGACGGCAACGCCACCCGCGTCTGGGGCGACCCGCACGTCAGCTACAACGGCGAGCACATCGGCGACTTCTGGGGCACGACGACCTTCCAGCTCGAGAACGGCACGAAGATCACGATCAACACCGAGACCTCGACCTGGAACAACATGACCTACGCCGAGCAGGTGGTGGTCACGAAGGGCGACCAGGCCATCGTCATCGACGGGGTCAGCGAGCAGACCAAGGGCGACTTCTCGGTCACGCTCGGCGGCAACGGCTACGCGCTCGACGCGGCCCATGACGACGGCTTCGTGATCCACGAGAACGACGCGGCCTCGTCGGGCTGGACCAGCAGAATCACCGGCGGCGCCGTCGGCCAGGTCGATTTCGACCTGACCAAGCCGGGCATGGAGCCGGTGCGCGAGGCGCTGGAGGCCTTCAACTCCAGCCTCGGCCTGATGCTGACCGGCTGGCTGCTGGGCGTGGGCGTCGCCGCCCTGGCCGAGGGTTCGACGGAAGGCTCGACGACCAACGCCAAGGCGGCCCAGCGCTTCCCGGTGCTGGAAGCCTGATCCGCCGCTCGCCTTCCGGTTCTTTCCGCCGCCTGCGATTTGCCAAATGGCGCAAATCATCGTGGGTAGGCGGCTAGAGCGCGCCAGGGTTAGGTGTACGCGGCTAACCCGCCCGGGCGCGCTCCAGTGTTTGAACCTTGAGCCTGCCAAGTTTGGATGGAAGCCATCCAAACTTGGCAGGCTCGGGGGATCTGGGGGCGGACGATGCGCGCGCGAAAGTGGTTTCTGACCAGCGGACTGATGATGGCGGCCGGGCTGTTGACGCTCTCGCCCGCCCAGGCCGCCCCGTCCGACGCCGAGGCGCGCGCATCGGCCGCCTTCGACGCCGCCGCCGGCGACAAGGCCAGGCTGCGCCTTTTCCTGCAGGCCATGCCCAAGGGCGGCGACCTGCACAATCACCTGTGGGGCGCGCCCTATGCCGAGGACTTCGTCGCCTGGGCGGGCGAGGGCGGCCTCTGCGTCTCCACCGCGACGCCGCCGGCCCTGACCGCAGGTCCTTGCGACGGCAAGGCGACCGTGCCCGCCGCCGGCCTCGCCCGTCGCGATCCGGCCCTATACAACCGGGTGATCGACAGCCTGTCGGTGCGCAACTACGACCGCGGCGCTGACCAGGCTGCGGCCTCGGGCCACGACCAGTTCTTCTCGACCTTCGAGCGCTTCGCCGCCGCGGCCGTGCCCAATATCGGGCCGATGGTCGCCGTCACCCGCGAATACGCCGCCCAGGACCGGGTGTCCTATGTCGAGAGCTCGGCTAATCCCAACGCCATGCGCGCCTTCGCCGAGCGCGAGGCCGGCCGCTGGGACGGCGACTTCGCCAGGACCTACGCCGCCTTCGCCTCCGGCCTGCCGGCCATGGTCGAGGCCTCGCGCAAGGAGATGGACGCGGCCCTGGCCGAGGGCGACCGGCGCCTGAACTGCGCCCAGAACGCCGGGACCGCCGGCCCGTGCGCCGTCGAGGTGCGCTTCCAGCCCTTCGTCGAACGCGCCCAGCCGGCCGGCTTCGTCTTCGCCCAGATGGCCGCCGCCTTCGCCCTGGTCGACGCCGACCCGCGCTTCGTCGGGGTCAATATCKTCAACCCCGAGGACCACCCGGTCTCGCTCGGCGACTACGCCCTGCACATGCGGATGATGAAGTACCTGTCGGGCCGCTATCCCAAGGTTCCGATGGCCCTGCACGCCGGCGAACTGACCCTTGGCCTCGTGCCGCCCCGCGACCTGACCTTCCACATCAACCAGGCCGTGGCGGTGGCCGGCGCCAGGCGTATCGGCCACGGCGTCGACATCGCCTACGAGCACGACGCGCCGGGCCTGCTCAAGCGCATGGCCCGCGACAAGGTCGCCGTCGAGATCAACCTGACCAGCAACGACGTCATCCTGGGCGTGAAGGGCGCCGAACACCCGCTGGCGCTCTATCGCCGGGCCGGCGTTCCGGTGGTGCTGTCCACCGACGACGAGGGCGTCTCGCGCATCGACCTGACCAACGAATATGTCCGCGCCGCCACCGAGCACGGCCTGCGCTATGCCGATCTCAAGGCCATGGCCCGTGACAGCCTGGAATACGCCTTCCTGCCGGGCAGAAGCCTGACCGGCGCGGCCGAGTGCGCCAAGCCCGGCCCGGCCTGCGACGTGTTCCTGAACAAGAACCTCAAGGCGGCGATGCAATGGCGGTTGGAGCGCGAGCTGGAGGCGTTCGAAGCCACGTTCTGATCCCTCTCCCGGAGGGGAGAGGGAGGGGCCCAGGCGATAGCCTGGGAGGGTGAGGGGTTACGCCGCCAGCCGGTGTGCCGGCACGCCGTCTTCAATCTCTAACCCCTCATCCGACCTGCTTCGCAGGCCACCTTCTCCCTATGGGAGAAGGGCTACCGTTGGCACGCCCCCGCCGGCCGCAGCACCAGCGCGTCCAGCACCACCCCCGGGTCCACCGAGGTCACCCGCACGGCGTGCTCGCCGCCGCACAGCGTCACGCCCGAGCTCACCCGCAGGCGGCCGTCGGTCACGCCCTGCGCCCAGTCCTTGTCGCCGACCTTGCGCGGCGCCAGCACCGTCACCGGCGCGCCGCCGTCGGCCCCGACCGCCAGCCGCAGCGCCGTCTGGCCGTTCAGCGGGAAGGTCGGCAGCAGGTCGAGGTCCAGCGCCCAGGCGCCGGCCGGCAGCTTCACCGCATAGTCCAGCGACGCGGCGCCGGCGGAGGCCTCGCGCACGTCGCCGGCCGCCATCGCCGCGCCGCCGCGCCCCAGACCGTCGATCCGCCGCCAGCCCCGGCCGCGGGCCGTCTCGGCCTCGACCACGATCAGGCCTTCGCCTTCAGGCGGCGAGGGCGCCAGACGTGGCGCGGTCGCATCCGCCGCCGGAGCCGCGAAGGGCCGCTGGCGGAACGAGGTCCACGAGCCGTCGGCCGGCTCCACCGACATGATCCCGCGCCACTTCCCGCCGGCGATCTCCTCGTTGAAGCGACGGGTGAGGGCGGCGATCTCCGCGTCCGCTGCTCGGGCCCTGGCGGCGCGGCGATGCGCCTCCTCCGGCCGCTCGGCGATCAGGCGGTCGAACGCCTCGGCGTCGAAGAACCGGTGGTTGGCCGCCGCCGCCGCGCGCACGGGATACTCCACCAGTTCGAACCAGGCGTCGCGCCGGTCGGCGGGTATCCTGGCGCTCTCCTGGTCCAGTTTGGCGATCAGGGCGTCGAACCGCGCCAGGCGGACGTCGGCCTGCGCCACCGACAGCGGGCTGGAACGCGGGGTCGAGCCCTTGCCCCAGAACCATTGCAGATGCTCGGGCTTGCGCTCGAAGTTCAGCAGGTGGTGCTGGTCCAGGATGTCCGAGACCCACAGCGCGCGCTCGGGGGAGATGTTCTCCCTGGCGAACGCCATCGTGTAGCGGCTGGCTCCCTGGCTGCGGATCTTCTCCACATCCCAGGCCATGTCGAGGAACAGCTGCGTACCCAGCTCCGCCGGCTTGATGTCGCCCACATTGACGATCCACAGCTTGCTGGCGCCCAGGTCGTAGGCCCGGCCCATCTCCTCGATCACCAGGGCGGGCGGCACGGTCGACAGCCACAGGTGCGACAGCGGCGCGCCCAGGTACGACAGGTGATAGTAGACGCCCGAGCCGCCCGGCCGCTTGCGCTCCTGCGCGTTCGGCAGCTGGCGGATGTAGCCGAAATTGTCGTCCGGCCAGACCAGGGTGACGTCGTCGGGAACCTTCAGCCCCGAGCGGTAGATGTCGAGCACCTCCTTGTAGGCGGTGAACACCTGCGGGACGGTCTCGACCTTGGGGGCGACATGCTGGCCGATCAGCCCGCGCTGGTCGGTGATGATCTTCTCCAGCAGGGCGCGCTGGCCGTCGATGTCGCCGCCGCCGACCATGCCGGAGTCGTGGATGCCCCGCATGCCCAGGGTGTAGATGTTCTCGTACCCGCCATTGGTCTTGGCCCGCTCGCGCCAGTAGTCGAGCACGCCCGCCGGATTGGCCGCGTAGTTGAAGGCCTCGGCGCCCGCCTTCCACTCGCCGACATTGTTGCGCAGCATCGGTTCGGCGTGGGACGAGCCCATGACGATCCCCCAGCGGTCGGCCAGGGCGGCGTTGGCCGGGTCGGCGTTGAAGGGCCTGGTCACCTCGTGCATGGCCGGCCACAGGGTGTTGGCCTTCAGCCGCAGCAGCAGCTGGAAGACCTTTTCGTAGGTCTTGGGTCCGATGTCGCCATAGGCCGGGTCGAAGGTCTTGGCCGCCCAGGGCTGCAGGCCCCAGTCCTCGTCGTTGATGAAGATCCCGCGGTACTTCACCGACGGCGGGCCGAAGCGGCGCGCATCAGCGGCGACGTACAGCGCCTTCTTGCGATGCGGCTTGACGTCGGCCCACCAGGTCCAGGGCGAGACGCCGGCCGCGCGGCTCAGTTCATAGACGCCGAAGGCCGTGCCCCGCCGGTCGCTGCCGGCGACGATCAGGGCCTTGTCGATGCCCGGCGCGGGCTTGTCGACCACGGCGATGACGAAGCTTTCCCAGGCGCCGCGCAGGTCGCCGACGTCCAGCTTGCCGTCGCGCGCCAGGTCGTCGATCAGCGGGTTCTTGCCCAGCGTCCCGACGATGATCGCGGTCTTGCCGACGGGCTTGCCGGTGGAGAGGGAAGGGGGCGTGCCGACGACCGCGCCCAGGTCGTCCCGCAGGTCGCCTACGGCCAGGCCGACGACGGGGAAGTCGCCTTGGGCATAGAGGATCTCGGCGCCGGCGATGGGGAACGCGCCCGGCGTGCGCTTGTCGCTGACCCAGGCGTCCTGCGCCCAAGCGGTCGTAGCGAAGACGGCGGCGACGAAGCCGGCCAGCAGCGACGTCAGCCGCATGGGGTTTCCTCCAGATCGCGAAGCTGTCAGGCAGCTTGGTCGAATTGGTCAGACCATAGAGCGATCTGGAGGATTATCCATTCATTTTATGAGCATTTGTCCCATAATATGAAATCGCTACTCGAGATATCGGGCCCGCAAGCTGGCCAGGTCCTTGGCGTCGACGCCCAGCACCTTGTCCAGATAGGCCTCGACCGAGCCGTACTTGGCCGTCACCGCGTCCAGCGCCGCCTCCACATAGGCCGGCTCGGTGCGCATCAGCACGCGGGTGATCTCCGGCGGCAGCTTGGCGAACATGGCCGCGTTGGGATCATCCGACTTGGCGCCGGCGGCCATGGCGCGGCGGGCGCTCTCGGTGTCGAGCAGGGTCTCGCTCATGGCGTAGTCGGCGGTGACCTGCGCGCGCGGCACGCCCAGCGCGGTCAGGATCAGGGCCGAGGCCACGCCCGTGCGGTCCTTGCCCGCCGAGCAGTGCACCAGCATCGGCGCATCGCCCGCCAGCAGCTTCTCGAACATGGCCTTGTACTCGCCGGCATAGGCGTCGGGCATCAGCTTGTAGAAGCCGATGAAGTTGGCGCGCACGGCCTGCGGCGTCGGCGGGCCGTTTCCGAACAGCGCCCGCATGTCCATGTCCAGGCCCGCCTTGGGCGAGTTCAGGAACACCGGCACGGCCTTGCCGCCGCGCCAGACGGTGGGCTGGGTCTTGCGCTCCTGGTCGGTGCGCAGGTCGCAGACCAGGCGCACGTCCAGGTCGCCGACGGTCTTGTAGTCGGCGTCGGTCAGGGTCGACAGGCCGTTGGAGCGGAACACCTGGCCCCAGCGCACGTGCTTGCCGTTCGCGGCCGAATAGCCGCCCAGGTCGCGGAAGTTGGCCGCGCCTTGCAGCGGCACCACGCGGGTGGCCGTGCGCAGGCCGGCCTTCTCGCCGTCGGCGACGACGTAGAAATAGGGGCGGTTCGCGCCGGCCTGGGCGGTGGTCACCGCCGCGGCGCCGTCCTTGTCGTTGTCGGCCAGCTTGCGCATGGCCTTCAGCGGGGCGTCGGGCGAGGCGGCGACATAGAGGTCGACCGGCGCGCCGGGGCGGCTGGTCTTCCAGGCCACTTGGTAGGTCCCGTCCTTCAGGACGACCGAGGCTTGGGTCACGGTCGTCGAAGCCGTGCGGGCCTGGACGGCCGGGGCGGCGAGGACGGCCGCCGCGCAGGCGGCCGTCAGCAGGTTGCGGATCGGCATTTTTCTATGTCCTGGCTTTAGAAGTTGAACCGCACGCCGCCCATGAACCGGCGGCCCACGCCCTCGGCTTCGATGGGGCGGTTGGCGTGGCCCTGGTAGCGCATGCCGGTTTCGTCGGTGAGGTTGCTGGCGTCGAAGTAGACGGTGACGCCGTCGCGCACCTGGTAGCGCAGCGACAGGTCCAGCTGCTCGGTCGCCGCCCAGTAGGTCTGGTCGGTGGCGTCGACGCTGGGCTCGTCCAGCCAGTCGTTGCGCCATTGGTACGAAAGGCGGGCCGACAGGCCGTACTTCTCGTAGAAGATCGAGGCGTTGACGAGGGTGTCCGACAGGCCCGGGAAGGAGCTCTTGACGCCTTCGGGCGTCTTGAACTCGCCGTCCAGGAAGGTGACGTTGCCCTGGAAGCCGAAGCCGCTCAGCGGGCCCGGCAGGAACCGCCACTGCTGCATGTAGGCCAGCTCGATACCGGCCATCTTGCCGTCCGAGCCGTTCAGCGTCGTCGAGTAGGTATAGCCCGTGCGGTCCAGCGTCCCGACGTCGTAGCGGTCGTCGCGGATGGTGGCGACGCTGTCGTAGAGCACGTCGTCGATCCGGCGATAGAAGGCCGAGGCCGACAGCAGGCCGGCCCCCGGCAGATACCATTCCAGCGCCGTGTCGAAGCCGAAGGCGCGCTCGGGCTTCAGGTCGGGATTGCCGCCGCTGACCGTCTCGCTGGCGTCGTTGACCGACACGCTGGTGCGGATTTCGCCGAACGAGGGCCGGGCCACGCCGCTGATCAGGGCGAAGCGCGCCTGGATGTCGTCGGTGACCTCGTAGTTGACGTGGATGCTGGGGAACAGGTCGGTGTAGCTCTGCTTGGCCGTCAGCGGGGTCAGGCTCGACCCGCTGGCCACCACGCCCCGGCTCTCCAGGTCGACGCTCTCGACGCGCAGGCCGGCCAGCACCTCCCACTTGCCCAGGGTCCACCTGTTCTGGGCGTAGGCCGACAGGATGTTCTCGTCGACGGCGAAGCGGTCCTGCGGCTGCACGGCTGCGGCGGCGTTGTAGAGCCCGGCGCTGGTGGCCTTGGCCAGAAGGGTGTCCAGGTCCTGGCGCAGGCCGATGTTGTCGACCAGGGCCACGCCCCAGCCGCGGGCGAAGTCGCTGGTCCACTGGGCGCCCGTGATCCGCGGGGTCACGCTCCAGGTCCCGCCGGTCTGGGCCGCCAGGCTCTGCAGGATCGGCGTCGCGCCCGGCACGCCCGAGAAGGTGTTCCCGGTCGCCTTGCGCATGTCGTACTTCACGCCGGCCTTGAAGGTGGATTCAGCGCCGAAGGAGGTCCAGTCGCGGGCGATGTCGACCTGGCCCGTCCAGGCGTCGGTGTCGGTGCTGTAGACGATCGGGATCAGCACGTCGGCCTGCGAGCCGGTCTGCGGCAGGGCGCTCAGCGCCGAACCCCGCGTGTAGGTCGTGCCCGAACCGCTGGTCGTATAGAGATCAAGGTCCGGGATCCCCGAGGTCGCGCCGCTGTAGACCAGCGACAGGCGGCCGAAGTTCTGCTGGATCAGCGGCAGGTAAGCGCCCGCGTCGGTGTGGGTGTAGTTCAGCCGCCACTTGATCGAGGTGTCGGCCCACTCGTGGTCGCCGCCCAGGGTGTTGGCGAAGGTGTCGCTGTAGTAGCGGCCGTATTCCCAGCTGCCGGTATAGGCCGCGCCGTCGACGAAGCCGCTGTCGGGGCCGCGATTGGCCGCCGTCTGGGTGCGGGCGCGCGACAGCTGGAAGTCGTACTGGTTGCGCTGCTCGCGATCGATGAATTCCGAGTACAGGCTGTTGAAGAAGATCCGGCCGCCGCCGTCGGGGCGGTATTCCAGGCCCAGCTGGGCGGCGTTGTTCTCGCGCTCCAGGCGGTAGGAGCGGAAGGAGAAGTCGTCGACGGTGTTCAAATCACCGTCGCGGTTCCAGGTGATCTCGCGGTTGTCGGTGGTCTGGTTGCGGCGGTAGTGCGCCAGCGCCGCCACGACGCCGAACCTGTCGTTCGACCACGAGCCGCGGATCGAGCCCTGGCGCTGGGGCCCGTCGCCCAACTGCATCTCGCCGTAGCCGATGTCGCCCGAAACGTGCAGGCCGYGGCGGTCGAAGGGCGAGGCGGTGACGATGTTGATGCGGCCCGCCAGGGCCTCGGCCGGCTGCTCGGGGGTGAGGGTCTTGTTGACTTCCATCGACTGGATGACGACGGCCGGCACAGAGTCGAAGCGGAACACCCGCTCCTCGGCGCCCAGCACGTTCATCCCGTCGATCGACACCACGGTCCAGCGCTCGGGCGCGCCGCGCAGCTGCACGTAGCGCTCCTGGCCCTGGTCGCGCTCGATGGCCGCGCCGGGAATGCGCGACAGGGCGGCGGCGGCCGACTGGTCGGGGAAGCGGCCGATGGCGTCGGCGGCGACCACGCTCATGATGTTGTCGGCGGCGCGCTGCTGGGCGATCGCGGCGGCCTGCGAGCCCAGGATCGGGCCGGCGGTCACCACCAGCGCCTCCATCTCCTGGGCGTCGGCGTAGCTGACGGTGATCGGCGCCGCGCCGGCCGTGGCCTCGACCTCGCGGTCGGGCAGGCCCGGATAGCGCACCAGCAGGGTCTGCGGGCCGGCCGGCAGGGCCAGGCTGAAGCGGCCCTCGCGGTCGGTGGTGGTGCGCAGGTTCAGCTTCGGCGCCGACACCTCGGCGGCGACCAGATAGGCCCCGTCCGTGCCGACCACCCGGCCGGTGGCGGCCGCCGCAGCCGAGATGGCGGCGGGTTGGGCCGCGTCGGCGGCATGGGCGGCGATCGGCAGGGCGAGCGCGGCGGTGGTGAGCAGCAGGGCCTTGGCGGCGCTCCGGCTGGCGCGGATCATGATGGCTTCCCCTCGATGAAGACGAGGGGCGGATAGCAATTCGAACGATTGTACCGTGTGAAACTGTCGTGAAATTTAGGCGACGGATTGATGTATGCGTGGGTAAATAACTGAAAAATAGCGATATAGTTCCTGGCCGAGGCGCGCGCTCTCGCTGTGGTGAGGGCTTAACTTGAACGCTTGTCCAGACTTGCGTTCGAACGCCTGTCCAGCCACACACGGGGCATGGCTTTCGCAGACTTGGATTCCGCCCTCCAACTGGTCGAGGCGGGCTGGCGCATCGCCCTGGAGGAGGGGTTGGGAGCCGTCAGCGCGCGCACCGCCGCCGCTCGGGCCGGGGCGGCCGCGTCGGCCGTGAACTATCATTTCGGGGATCGCGCCGGCTTCCTGCGCCGGATCCAGGCCCAGGCGCTGGACGAGGCCGGGCGCGAGCGCGAGGCGCTGCGCCCGGGCCTCTCGCGCGGTCCACGCTGGAGCAGCCTGGCCGATCGCATGACCCTGCTGGTCGCCGAACGCCTGGAGGCGGGGCGGCTGGGCTTCGTGCTGCTGGGCGAGTTCGAGATCGAGGCCGAGGTCGGCGGCGACCTGGAGCTCCAGGCGGCGGCCGGGCGGGGCGGGGAGGCCGAGTTCGCCTTCTGGCGCGAGACGGCCCTTCTGCTGGGCGCCGGCGACGCCTACGCCGACGGCTGGGCGGGTCTGGCCGTCGGCCTCTGCACCCTGCTGCACGTCGAGCCCGACGCGGGCGAGCGGCAGCTGTGGCTGGCTCCGGCCTTCCGCCGCCTGGGCGCGCGCCTGGGCAGGACGGCGATCGATCCGGTCCCGGCCGGCCTGGCGCCCGACGAGGCGCTGCCCGAACGCGAGCACGCCAACGAGACGGCCCGCCGCATCGTCGAGGCGGCCATCGCCGGCATCGCCGACCGCGGCGTCTCCCGCCTGACCCAGCGCGACGTGGCCGCCCGGGCCGGGGTGTCGCTGGCCGCCACCACCTACTTCTTCCGCACCAAGGCCGACCTCGTCGAGGCGGCCATGGTCGAGCTGCATCGCCAGGTGCGGGCCGAGGTCTTGGCCAGCGCCGACGACACGGGCGTGGCCACCGTCATGGCGCCCACCGGCGGCTTCTCGGCGCGGGTGCGGGCGCTGGGCGCGCTGCAACTGGCCGCCGCCCGCGAACCGGCCCTGCAGCCGCTGGCCGCCGCCGTCCGCGCCACCCGCGGCGCCACCTCCATGCGCATGCTGCGCCGCCAGGGCGTCAACGACGCCGACGGCCTGGACGCCATGGTCTGGTCCACCGTGATGAGCGGCCTGATCGGCAAACTCCGCTTCGCCGCCCCCGCCGAGCGCGAAGCCGTGTTCGGCGCGATGCGCGACGCCCTGCAGGCCAGGCTGTTCGGCCAGCTCTAGCGATCCTCCCCCTCTGGGGAGGCAGCCCAGAGGGCCGGAGAGGGGGGCGTTTTCAGCTTCCCGGACGCATGGGATCGCCCCCCAAACCCTCTCCCGGAGGGGAGAGGGAGGGGCCCAGGCGAAGCCTGGGAGGGTGAGGGGTTACGGTGTCAGCSGGCGTGCCGGCACGCCGTCGACCGTCCCTAACCCCTCATCCGACCTGCTTCGCAGGCTGCCTTCTCCCTCCAGGGAGAAGGAACAGGAGCCGGACGGGGAYAGAGCAGCGTGGATCCCCGGCGTTCGCCGAAAAGAACCCAACCAATCCAACGCTCTACAACTTTCTCAKCCWATTCAATCAGACGCGCTSAAACCGGCTGCATAATCAAAGCCGTCCCCGCCATGGGGAGGGCTCTTGGTACCGGCCCAAGCGTGGCGAGGACCGCATCGAGCGGGGCCGCAAGAMGGTCTCGGGAAGGCGGGACAGGGTCTGTTCGTGGATAGATCCGGGGCCCTGCGAACCCTTCCTGGACAAGCTTGCGGGTCGACAGGGCCGGGATCGTCAAACCGGCCTAACAGGATCAGCCGAGGCCGCCGCCGGATCACCGCGGGGCTATTGGTCCTGCCCGTCCGTGGGACAGCCGGGTCCAGGGTTGAAACAGCACCCGCGCCTCCGGCCCTCCGGAAT